>CAIRYE010000506.1 GCA_903882765.1 uncultured Anaerolineae bacterium | reverse complement strand
GTCTTGATAGGCTTGATCAGCGCTACCAGCCAATGAACTTCGCTTATAGCTATCCCACCACTGCCTCCACTGTTCATGCCTACATCATCGATACCGGCATCAACGGCAAACACCCCGATTTTGAGGGTCGTGTAAGCGGCGGTGTTGATCTGATCGACGCGGCCAACAAAGCCAAAGACTGTAACGGCCATGGCACCCATGTTGCCGGCACCGTTGGCAGCAAGACCTATGGCGTTGCCAAAAAAGTTCAACTACATCCCGTGCGCGTGTTAGATTGCGAAGGCTCCGGCTATTGGAGCGGTGTGGTTGCGGGCATCGATTGGGTTGCTATGAACCATAAATCGCCTGCCGTTGCCAACCTTAGCTTGGGTGGCGAATACGATGAATGGATCAATGACGCTATCGAAAACGCCGTGGATTCTGGCGTGACTATGGTGGTAGCGGCCGGGAATGAAGCGGATGACGCTTGTCTTTATTCCCCCGCGAGCGCACCCTCAGCCATTACCGTTGGCGCAACGGATACCTGGGATTACCAAACCAGCTTTAGCAATTATGGCGCTTGTGTGGACGTATACGCCCCTGGCGATGCCATCACCTCCACTTCCAAAGATGGTTCGACCGCCATTTATTCTGGCACGTCAATGGCATCTCCCCATGTTGCCGGTTTGGCCGCGCTTTACTTGGGTATTTTCCCTGGTGCCAGCCCCGCGGATGTAGCGGGTTACATCATCAACGATGCCACCCCCGGGTTGATCAGTGACTTAGGTGTTGATAGCCCCGATCTGTTGGCTTTTAGCATGGCCAATGCTCCAGTCTTTGCTCTGCCAATTTCGCCAAGCGGCACGGCAATGGGCAAAGTACAGGAAATGCAATGGGAAGAGGTTGTTGGCGCGACCCAGTACCGCGTAAAAGTGATGAACGGTGGAATTACTTTGGCCAATATGGTAACCCCCAGCGATTGCACCGATGGTTACTGTTACGCCATGGTTGGATCCTTCCCGGCCGGCGGCACTTACAAATGGAATGTAACCTCCTATGTAGCTGGAACCTGGCGCGAAGCGGGTCCTTTTGTTCAATTCACCACAGTATCACCCGGCAAGGCTTTTAACAACAGCTTTAAAAACAACAGCAGCGGTTTTAACAAGGTAAATGGCAAGTGGACGCTTGCCGGTGGTGCCATCAATAATTATGGTGTTGGCGGCCAAATTACCTCCATGCAAGGCACTAGCTACTACACCGATTTCACCTACGAAGTGCGCATGAAACGCGCTGAAACTTGTCTTTATGGATCCTGCTTGCCCAACCTTATTTGGGTGCGCGGCGATAACTCCAGCTTTGATAATTGGTATGGTTGGCGCGACGGTCTAATGCTGGCGTACTACAACGATGATTATTTCAAGGTCTGGTGGGTAGAAGATTTCGCTTGGATTCCGTTGGATAGCGGCGATGTGGATACCAATGGACAAGATTGGAACACCATGACAGTGGAAGTTTTGGGAGATGAATTCGTCTTCTCACTAAATGGTTCCCCTGTGAGCGGTTTTTCGGGAATGCCTTTTAACAGTATGGGTAAAGTAGGCTTTGGCCAATACAGCGAAGCCGCAACCGATAAACTCTCGGTGGATTACGCTACCTTGACGCTTAGCAACACCATGCTGCCTTTTGGCCTTCACGGCGCTTCCACTGGCTTCACCCTCAAGCCTTTTGAAAAAGGTGTTGGCGTGAGCGCGTTAGAAGCCCTTAGCGGTACCCAGCGCTAAAACTTGTTCGACCATTAAAACGAAACGGGTCTTATCCCTAATGGATAAGACCCGTTTTTTTGTTTTATATACAAGTGGGTTTATGCCCAATCTTTGCACACATCCACCCAAGCTTGGGCTTGGCTGGCTTGCTGCAGCTGATCGGGAGTTAGCTCTACGGCGCTGTTGGCGCTGCCGGCCGCCGGAAAGATGGTGGCGAAGCGCTTCATCGAGATATCGAGGTAGATGGGTACGGTTGTGGGGATGGCGAAGGGGCAAACCCCGCCAACGGCGTGGCCGATGTAGGTTTCTACCTCTTCGTGGCTAAGCATTTTGGCTTTGAAGGTGAACTGAGCTTTGAACTTGGCGTTATCCACGCGGGCATCGCCGGCGGCAACCACCAAAATAGCGCCGGTATCGCTGCGGAAGGAAAGCGTTTTGGCGATGCGTGCCGGCGCGACATTGAGTGCCAAGGCGGCAAGCTCTACCGTGGCGCTGGAAACCTCAAATTCCTGGATCTTATCGGCAAAACCGAAGGGGGTAAGGTAAGTTCGTACTTCAGCAACAGACATTGTGTGATGCTCCTCATTTTGATTTCCCAATTTTATCAGAAACAACGGCAAGGCGGTTGTTTTCTCCCCGTGCTTACCTGGGGGCGTTGGTGGATGGTATTTCGCTTCTAACCCAACCAACCCGCCTGAGTTGAAACCAAGAAAGCCCTGCCCAAGTGCGCTGTGCCAGAACTGATCAGGATCTTTTCCGGGAAAACTCACCTGCCGATTTCTATCCTCGAATAGCGGCGCTTGGCAGACTCTGAAGGTTTATCGCTATTTAGGGGCAGCCCCCGAATTTTGAAAGACGGGAGCAAAAAGATCAGAAATAAAACTGGATCCCATTGTCGAAAGATGATCATCATCTCGGTATAAAGGTTGGTTCCCTATTACTGAAATACAGGATACGCCATCGCAAAGGCTTTCTTCGGGGCGGATCAGGGTTATGTTGGGATGCGATGCCGCCAAATCGTTGATGATATTGTTCACAGGATTTGTTGACGCTAAAAAGTCATCGTAGCTAAGTTTACATGTTTCTGCGGCGTCCAAGCCACGATATAAAGCGCTACGCAGGCAATTGGGGATATCGTAAGGGTAGGGTGGTATTTGGGTGACAAGGTTGAGTTTAATATTACTTTCGGCAAAAAAGTCCGCCATTTCCACGATCCCAGTGTTGAATATTTTTTTTGTTCGCTGGCATTTATCAAAAACAAAAAGTTCATCCCATACGCTATTTCCCGTGGGAAGCAATAGACAGTCATTGTAATGTGTAAGCCAAAATGAACTTACGATCACAAACTCGATCGGATGTTGCGTAAATAGTTGCGTTAGGTGTTCTTTTTTTAATAATGCCCAATCACCAGGAGAACGCTGTACATCAAAAAATGGAGGTCGGCCCTTCGTAAAGACCAATAACCCAGACCGGCCAACTTGGTTCGCGGCCTGATCTATCCCTTGCGCCAATGCTTGCGCGTGAGAATCACCGATCAACAGGAAGGTTGGTTCAACATGTTTATCTCCAAGGATGCAAAGATCTATCTTTTTCATTTCAAATTCCCTTAAAGGAAGTTCACATTTATTCCATTTATTCCAATCACCATTCCACTCTGCGTATTTTGGCAGGCTGATATTAGGGTGGGTATTCTTTTGGATGAACCTTCCATTTTGGTTCACGAAATAGAACCCCGCCGCTAACAAGGCGATGGTAGAAAACCCAAGCCCAAAGACCATTTGTTTGCTGAGGAAGGCGCGCGATCGGAAGGGAGTTTCAATAAAACGCCACGAGAGAGTGGATACCACCACGGTGACGAACAACCAAAGGCTGTATTCCAGCCACCCAAAGGGGTAAATATTGTAAAAGCGAAACAACACCAAAAAAGGCCAATGCCAAAGGTAAAGCGAGTAGCTGATCTTGCCGATGAAGGTGAAGAACGGCTGCTTTAGCGCCCGCTGGACGATGGTCTCGGAGGTGCCGATGGTGTAGATGAGGAAGGCGGTACCCAAGACGGGAGGCAGGGCGGCTAACCCCGGGAAGGGCGTAGTATCTGAGTAGAAGAAGACCGGCAGCAGAATG
>CAIRYE010000505.1 GCA_903882765.1 uncultured Anaerolineae bacterium | reverse complement strand
GGTTCCAGAAGACCCCGCGCAGATCAACCCCAAAATAAGTGAACCACTCGACCTAGTTTTGCTCAAAGTCTTATCCAAGGAGCCATCGGCGCGTTACCGAACGGCAGACCAATTTGGCAAGGTGTTATCCGCCATTTATGAGCAAGAATATGGGGGAGGCAACAAGGCCCTTACAGCTAATTCACCATCACTACAAGGCGATGGGAATCGACATTCCCCTGATAAAAAGAAGAAGAGAGCCCAAATTGACCCTGAAACATCGACACCCGACTTTACCACTATATCTTTAACATTAGCAGCATTAGTAGCGGTGGGTGGTTTGATCCCTCTCTGGTTGGCAATCATATTAAAATGGGTTAATATCATATACAGATGAACAGAGTAATAGCTCCTTCCATTCTTTCAGCAAATTTCGAAAACCTCAAACAGGATCTACTTGCTTGCGAAAAAGCCGGCGCTGATTGGATCCATGTGGATGTAATGGATGGTCACTTTGTACCAAACATTACTTTTGGTCCGCTCATTGTTGAAGCGTGTAAGCGATCGACCTCTTTACCTCTGGATGTTCATTTGATGGTTGAGGATCCGGATTCCATGATCGAGGCATACGCAAAGGCGGGAGCTGATCGGCTGACTGTACACCAAGAAGCCTGCGTTCATCTCGATCGCACCATTCAGCACATCAAGTCATTTAATGTCAAGGCGGGCGTCTCTATTAATCCAGCTACTTCGCCGATCGTGCTTACCGAAGTGATCGACCAGCTAGATCTGGTATTGGTAATGACGGTGAATCCTGGTTTCGGTGGTCAATCCTTCATCCCAAACAGCTTAAAAAAGATTAGAACCATTCGCCAAGAAATTAGGCGTTTGGGTTTGGATACCTGGTTGGAAGTAGATGGTGGGATTTCACAAGCGACATTACCTGCGGTGTTGGAAGCTGGCGCGAATGCTTTTGTAGCAGGGAACGCTGTCTTTAATCACCCTGAAGGAATAGAAACAGCAATTCGAAAAATTAAGGAAATGTTCTAAGGATTAAACAAAAAAATCGCGAGTTTATCGCGATTTTTATTGTTGATTCGCATTGGCAGTACTAAGAAGTCTTCACCATTGTGCGAATGCATTTAGTGCACAATGTTTTCTGTGACTTTACGCCTTTTTCATACACGGTTACTTTTTGCAAGTTAGGTAAAAACTTGCGATTAGTAGCTCGCAGAGAAAAAGAGCGATTGTGACCGAAAGTAGTGGTTTTTCCACAATGAGCGCATTTAGCCATCGAAATATTTCCTTTCTTGCTATAATTACTTTGAACCTTGTCTTAGGCGCAAGATTTTACCACAAAGCGAATCGAATGACAAGTAAAGTGTTTAACATTATACAAAGGACCTAAAAATGGGACAAGAAAAAACAACACTGGGTAGTATTCATATTTCACCAAGCGCGATCGCCGCGATCGTATACCATTCAGCCTTACAATCGTACGGCGTGGTGGGCTTGGCTCCAAAGAATATCGCTGAAGGGATAACCTCCTCTATCACCAAGGAACCCAGCCGAGGGGTGAATGTTCAGTTCGTAAATGATGGTTTGAACATTGATGTGTTTATTATCGTCGAATATGGTACACGTATCGCGTCTGTTGCGAACAGTATTCAAACCGCCATTCGTTTTTCAGTTGAGAAAAATATCGGCTTAAAAGTGAATGAAGTAAATGTTCATGTACAAGGTTTGAGAATTAGCAATTCAGATTAGATTTGCGTGTTTACCCCAAAACAAAAAGATATAAAAATATTGTAGTAGGAGATTTAATGTGACGTCTGAAACGACCTTTGATGGTGTGATGTTGAAAAAATTAATGGAAGCTGGCCATACCTGGTTAAGAACGAACCATCAAACGGTCAATGCATTAAATGTTTTTCCAGTACCTGATGGCGATACTGGAACCAATATGTTGCTTACAATGAACTCCGCAATAGCTGAAGCTGCTGCCTCAGGAGACAAAAGTGCCTCCGTAATGGCAGCCGCTTTTGCCCAAGGTGCCTTAATGGGCGCTAGGGGAAATTCTGGCGTGATCCTCTCCCAGATCTGGCGTGGTTTTTCTCGCGCAGTACATGGGCATGATGTGATCACCGCTAAAGTTCTCGCTAACGCCTTCTCTGAAGCGCGTGACACAGCTTATAAAGGCGTTGTTCGCCCGGTTGAGGGAACGATCCTTACTGTAACCAAAGATATCGCCAAGGAAGCTGAGATCGCGGCGGAAGAAACAGATGACGCGATCGAGGTTCTTCGTAGGGTTGTTGTTGCCGCCGATCGCTCTGTCGCTAGCACCCCCGAGTTTCTTCCCATCCTAAAGCAAGCTGGAGTAGTGGATTCAGGCGGAAAAGGTTTGTTCTTCATTCTAGAAGGAATGGTGCGCTATCTCGATGGCGCGTCCTTAGATACGGCACTTTTCTCGGTGCAACCCCTCTCGGCAATGAACCTTGAAAATGCTCTGGAAGATGTAGAAGAAGGGCAAGATTGGGAAGTAGTTGTAGATTTCCGCCCCGGACCTGATTTTGTTATAGAGTGAGAATATTTTGTAGTCAATATTTTAAATATTTTAGATTGAGTTATTGATGAAAATAAATCAATCAAAGATCCTTGGTGATATACAAAAATAGTATTTAATAAAAAAATTAAGTGAGATAATAAACATATATTTAGATTAAAAGAATGGGAAATTCCATTTTATATATCAGAAGAAGTAAAAAATATACTTGATAGAAAAGATTTAAAAATAGACTTGAATTTTACAAATATAAAAGTGAGTGATTAGTTTTTTTAATTAATGATATATGAAATATTATGAATGTTATTATTGAGAGGGGAAAAAATATCCAGACTTTATGAGAATGGTATCACAAAAAATGTATAATGATTTGTGATGGTGAGAACAAAAATTATATGAATGAATAAAAATAGAAGATTGGAATCCGAATAATACTGTTTTTTTTGAAAAAGATGGAACAAGGAGAGATTATTTGTCAAATTCTATAATACAACCTACCATTTCAAAAAAAATAAAAGAAATATTTGAAGAAGAATGAATTATGAAAGATTGAGAAGATGTTCAATTTTTACCTATACGATTAGAACAATTATGAAATCCTGATTTTGTTATAGAGTGAGAATATTTTGT
>CAIRYE010000504.1 GCA_903882765.1 uncultured Anaerolineae bacterium | reverse complement strand
CCAAGGGTACCGCCGCACTACTCCACCCTTTCCACCAGTTCGCCATAATTTCACCCAAGCCGAAATATCCGCTCTACGCCGAGCCGTTCGGCGATCATGGGTTCACCAATTTAGCTACCCTCCTGCAGCGTTCCATTTCACCAGCTTTTTGGGAGGATCATATGTTCACACCAATTCACTGGTAACGGGCACCAACCTTAAAGAAACTATTGAATATTATTTAACATTTCTGTACAATATTATTAACATTCAATAAGGAGAACATATGAAGAATAAATTGTTTCTGATCACGATTGTTGTTTTGGTTTTAGCTGCCATTTTCCCCGTGGCCGCGTTCGCCGGAAAACCCGCTGATATTCATGTGGATGTTCGTAACAATACCGGGGGCCAGGTCTCTCTTGATATGATCGACGCTAACGGCAATCATATCTACAAAACTCTCGAAGCTGGTATCTCCAGGTTCGATCTCACCGATGGCATTTATAGCTATTATGCCTCAACCGCTTGTGGTAACCAAAGCGGTGTCCTCAACCTTGGCACCACCAAAACCCTCTACCTCTTCTGCGAAACCGACGCCCCCCTGATCTACGTCGCCAAAAGCTGCGAATGGTATATCGATTATGGTGATAATTCCTATGCCAAATGGGAAGGGAAATGGGATGGCTACTGGGGTTGGTATTTCGGCTGGGACTGGGATAACTTTTACGAATATATGGATATCAATGGATATAGTTTTTCCTGCCTTAACACGGTCAGGCCAGGCGAAATTTGGGGCAATGTAGGCCAAAACGGACCTAAATAATCCTTAGGTTTCAAAGTCATGTACCCAAACAGGCACTTAGTACAAGTGCCTGTTTTTTATATTTTAGGTTGTTGCAGATCATATTATTTCACTTTTTCCCTTCAAGGCATCCCGGCTGAGGAGAATTTTATATGAAATTTTGAGATAATAACTTCCATCAAAGACAACTTATCCAACTCCATTGATCCTGTGATCCAGCCAAGAATCATGGCAAAGCGAAATCGATATATCCATGATCAAACTAGACCTTCCACCCCGCTACTCATTTATTCCTGGATCACATTGAAGTTCCACTTTTGTGCTACGTTATAAAAACGTGAATTATTTTTGGTCTTACCTAATTTCTTAAAAGGAAGAACATCAACAACTTCGTGGTTGATCGCTATCACCTCCATTAGAGAATTGTTTACCAAGTGGATCATTGAACTACATCCCTGTGCCATCTCCCCCATCCATTTAGATAAAATTCTAAACTGTTCAATATGCGTTAGCATTGAACAGTTCCTTGGTCTTTTCCCTTAGGTACTTCCAAAAATGGTACCGAATGATGAGGATTGTTAAAAAATGCCCTTTTGAATTTTTAACAATATCTTGTATACTTTATTTAGGACATTATAAAAGGAGACCGTATGAAAAAGAATTATGTACTTGTTTTGATCCTCGTACTACTTTTAGTTTCTGTCTTCCCGGCAACTGTTTTCGCCGGCAAACCCGCTGATATTCATGTGGATGTTCGTAATACCACCGGTGGCGTAGTCTATCTCGATCTGGTCGACGCTAACGGCAATCATATCTACAAAACTCTCGAAGCTGGTATCTCTAGGTTCGATCTCACCGATGGCAAGTATAGCTATTATGCCTCAACCGTTTGTGGTAATCAGAGCGGCATTCTCAACCTCAACATCACCAAGGTACTCTACATCTTATGCGGCGCGAACGCGCCAAGGTTAGAGCTCGAGAAAAGCTGTGAATGGTACTTCAACTGGGGCGATAACACCTACACCCGCTGGACTGGTTGGTGGAATAATCACGCTTATGAGTTTGGTTATAACTGGGATAACATGACGGACTGGATGCATGGCAATGGCTATACTTGGGAGTGCAGAACCACGATCCTGCCGGAAGACATAGCCCATGATTCGGGAAACCCGATCTACTAAAGCAGGCAAAGGTAGCATCGAAGAACAGTTTTAAACCGAAAGCAGGCGCTTTTTCAAGTACCTGCTTTTTTTTATCCTTCAATGAAAAGCCAGCTTTTTTCCTACCTGACCAGCCCAGCAAAACACGCGCCTCAAGAACCAGTTTCATTGCCCTGATTGCGGTTTCAGGTTTGAGGCAGGTTAGGTTGTATTCGTTTGTTGATAGGTACCCGCACCCCCAGCAACGCCCTTCGCTGAGCGGGTTTTAGCTGGTAGTAGCAACTGATCCACCACGCCCACTGCCATGCCCGAGTCATCCTTTGTTTCCACTCTTCGATCATCACACCCTCCATCCTACCATCATTACCTATGCGCATCTTGATTTAGAATATTTGTTCTATT
>CAIRYE010000503.1 GCA_903882765.1 uncultured Anaerolineae bacterium | reverse complement strand
CCATCCCGATGATCAAGTACTGCCGCCAATAGGAAGGTGTAAAATCCACCCCATTTGGGTAGAATAGGTTGCTAAAAGCCGCCCCCCAATCGGGCTTAGCTTTGAAAGCGGAAAATATGTAGACAAAGAATAACAGGCTGGCAAAAAGCATGATATTTTGGGTAAACTTAAAGCTTCCCCTGGTAATGACCCAAAAGGATAACAGAACAATAAAAATGATCGCGGGGATAGCCGGAATACCGAACATTTGGCTTGTTACTTTGATGGCGGAAATTTCGGTTACCAAAGTGCCAATATTCGCGATCAATAAAGCCCCAAACATAAATAACGCCGCCCTCACTCCATATTTCTCGCGGATCAGATCAGCTAGACCTCTACGGGTAATAATGGTGAGGCGCATTCCCATCTCTTGAGTTACCGCTAACAATAAAGTTAGGATCGGTAACAAAAAGAGGATCGGATAACCTAATGTTGCGCCGGCAATAGAATAGGTCGCCACGCCGCCGGCATCATTATCCGCGATGGCGGTAATAGTAGCCGGGCCAAATACAGATAAAAATAGCAGGATGGATTTCCATGACCTCTGGAAAAAATTCTTTTTCGCTCGTTCTTCCATTTATTGAACCTATCCTTTAATGGTAAAAACGAGGAATACGTTTTTTCCAAGCGGTTGGGATGATCTTATCCAAAGCGTCGTCCGCGGTAACAATACCCAAGATGACGTTGTCTTCATCCACTACTGGTACGGCTAACAAGTCATATTTATTGATGATCTGCGCGACTGTATCCTGATCATCCAGTGGATGCACTTTTTTGATCTTATCATCCATAAAATCAGCAACTTTTGCCTTTGGTTTGGCAAAGATGAGGTCGGTAAGGGAGAATACGCCAAGTAAGTGTTCACCTGGATCCACAACATAAACATAGATCAAGGTATCGATCTCAGAAGCTGTTTCGCGAAGCTCTTTGATGGTTTGTTCAGCGGTCAGGTCGGGGCTAACCACGGCATAGTCGGTGGTCATAATACCCCCAGCGGAATCCTCGGGGAATTTCATCAGCAGCTTCACTTCGTCCGCTTCTTCTTGTTCCATCAACGAGACCAATAACTGGCTTCGTTCCTCCGATAATTCAGATAAAATATCTGCTGCTTCATCTGGATCCATTTCTTCAAGAACATCGGCGGCTCGTTCGTCGTCCATGTTTTCTAAAAGGCTTACACCAAATGCCGTTTCAACCTGCTCCAGAGTATCCGCAACTTGCTCAACGTTCATCGCGTCTAAGAACTGGCTGGTTTCGAGTTTGTTCAGGTCACTAAGGATCTCAGCCAAGTCAGCTGGGTGTAGTTCCGCAAGGCTTTCGGCGGGTACCTTAAGCCGCATAAATTGATCGTGTGCCAACAGTTCAACATTATCCCAAGCGATAAAACTATCCTTTACTTTTAGACGCATTACCTTTATGAGAGTATTCGAAATATTTTTTAATGGGGTGCGCCGTAACAAACCAAGGATCCCTACATCCACGTTAGTGACATACAACAAGTTTTGAAAACGCATCATTTGCAGATCGTTGACTCGAACAACGCGAGCCCCATCCGTATCAATGATCTGTTTATCAAGAATATCTCGAGAAAGATAAATGTCTTTTTGGTCGTTTAGGGTGTATTCAGGCAGCTCTTCTTGCCGAAATTTGAGAGGGATGGCGGGGGCAAATAAAGACATCGCAGAGGATGAAGGGACAAAGATGGTCTTCCCTTTGTTTTCGATCACGATCGCCTCTACAACCGGGTGAGCTACATTTCGCCTTTCGCGGGCGATCAGATCTTCTAAAATACCGAGTAGATTTCCATCGATATCGGTTACTGTTTTTCCTAAAACTTCGCTGACAAACGCCATGGTTGCCTCCTGATGAATTATTTTTTGTGGAAGACATCCTTGAACAAAATCAAAGACATAAAAAACCACCGTTCTAAAAGCGAACCGGTGGCCATTCGTGATCTATAACGCGTCACACAATGCTAAACTCAGCGGGAATGATTGTTCCGGAGAGTTTTTGTGAGATGCAAATCCGAGTGGATACCTGATCGCCAGTAAGTATAAAGATACGTATGACTACTATCAGCGTCCATCGCAAAAACCTCCTTTTCAGCTGCGCTACAAATTTGGTTACCCAGGCGCAGGGACAAAAGATTACCAGACTGAAATGATTAAACACACAACAACGCAATTTCAGGTGGGTCAATTGCATTTAGAATATAACCTGTACGTTTATGATAGTCAAGGTATGCTTTAAATTTACGGTTTGAGGAATTGTGATGGATCTATACTTTTCAAATGAACACAAACTGCACGACCCATCCTTCGAGATCTTTGAAAACGGTCAGCACATCAATTATTTTGAATCCCCAAATAGGATCGATCGGGTATTGGAGGAACTAAAGAATCATAGCTGGGCTACCGTTCTCCCGGCTTTAACCTTCGATCCTTCTGAGATCCTTCGTGTCCATACCGCGGAGTATTTCACTTTTTTACAAACTATATACGGCCGTTGGATAGATACCTTCCCCAATGAATCGAAAATATTCAATGCCCTGTATCCATCAGCCCACCCCGCCAATTTTACAAACAAGATCCCTGAAAATATCAACGGCGCTCTCGGTTATTACGTCAAAGATCTATCCGCCCCCATCCTCGAAGGCACCTTTGCCGCCTCGCTTTCGTCAGCCAACTGCGCCTTAAGCGCCGCCGCTAATGTAAAGGATGGCGCCATGGTAGCTGTCGCGCTTTGCCGTCCACCAGGTCATCACTCAGGGAAGATGTCATGCGCCGGCTATTGTTACTTCAACAATGCCGCCATCGCTGCCGCATCGCTTGCCCAAAACGCTAAAGTAGCCATACTGGATATCGATTATCACGCCGGCAATGGCACCCAAGAAATTTTCTACAATTCCGATCAGGTTCTCACTATATCCATCCATGCCGACCCCCATCAGGAATACCCCTATTACGCTGGTTTTGCCAATGAAACTGGCGCAAGCGCTGGACTCGGATTTCATCACAACATCCCCCTCCCCCAAGGTACAGGCCCCAAAGAATACCTAAATGCCTTATCCAGCGCTTTATCCTATATCGAAGAATTCAAACCTACCTACCTCGTTCTGTCAGCTGGTTTTGATACATACAAAGAGGATCCACTAGGCAGTTTTAAATTGGATACTGGTACCTACAATGAGATCGGGAAGAGGATACGGGGTCTGAAAACCAAAACAGTGGTGATCTTAGAAGGCGGGTACTATCTACCAGCAT
>CAIRYE010000502.1 GCA_903882765.1 uncultured Anaerolineae bacterium | reverse complement strand
TGGCTTGACTACTTCCCTTTTTCAACCGGAAATTTGGCCATTTTCCAGCTCATCATCCCGCTCTTCAGGTTGATGACCGTATACCCTTGATCCACTAAGAATCTCGCGGCAGAGGTACTGCGTGAACCAGATGCGCAAATGCAAGCGATCGTACGATCTTTTGGCAATTTATGTAATTGATTTTTCAGGTCCCCCAATGGGATCAATTTAGATCCGGTTATATGGCTATTTACATACTCTTCGGGCTGTCGAACATCTAACAGGAAAAGCTTTTTGTCTGTTTTGATCTTTTCAAATAACTCACTTGCTGTTACGGACGGTAGTGGTTCTCCAAATATCTTCGATAAAAAACTCATAGCACCCTTTCGAATAGTTGTTGATTCTTTTATCCCCGGTCGGCCAATGGGGTTTGTTTATAAGATTGCTTCTGAAATGTCATTTCTTTTTTTCAAATGTCCTCAAGTTCAAAATGAACACAAGCCATCTAATTTTACTCCTTCGCTTCAATTTGCCTGCCGACATTGGTAGGTTCCTATCGCTGATATAATTACTAAGTGCCTCTTTGAAAGTTATCCAAAGGGAATTATTGCACATCAGGAGAAGGCAATGTCAACGATTCAAGAGAAGTTTTCGCTAAAAAATAATGTAGCGATCGTCACAGGCGGGGGTGGCCTGCTCGGATATGAATTTTGCAAAACCCTCGCGGAAGCTGGTGCTTCGGTAGTGGTTGCTGATTTGAAAATGGAACATGCCGAGCGTGCCGCTCAAAAATTGATCGAAGCGGGTCTAACCGTTTTCCCATACCAATTAGATGTAACCAGCGTTGCCTCCATCTCGGGGATGATCGACGAAACCCTTCGCCGTTATGGCCGCATTGATATTCTGGTCAATAGCGCCGCGCTCGATCCAAAATTCGATCCCGATGCCGCCGCGGTTGGAATCGCCCCCGGTGCTTTTGAAGACTATCCCCTTGAACAGTGGAACGATGCCCTCAATGTAAACCTCACTGGTATGTTCCTAGTTACCCAAGCCTGTTCTAGGCAGATGGTAAAGCAAGGCAAAAAAGGAAGCATCATCAATATTTGCTCTACCTATGGTCTAAACGGCCCAGACCAACGCATCTACATCAAGGATGGCAAGCGGGTGGCTTTTAAGCCTGTTTATTACACCACCACCAAAGCCGGAGTCATGGGCTTTACCAAATATTTGGCTGCCTATTACGCCGAAACCGAAATTAGGGTAAACGCCCTAACCCCGGGTGGCGTATATAACAATCACGAAGAATATTTCGTCAAGAACTACTCAGCGAAAACCATCCTTGGCCGCATGGCCCACAAAGATGAAATGAACGGGGCTTTACTCTTCCTTGCCTCAGAAGCTTCTTCCTATATGACCGGCAACAACGTGATCGTCGATGGCGGTTGGACTGCCTGGTAAACTTTTTGTCACTTAGAATTTTCAATTTACGATTTTCAAAAGGTAAAAAACAAGGGCCGTTTCAGTATTCTTAGGTTATACGTGGGATAATGACGCTGATTGGGGACGTTGATGATTGTGACAAGCCCCCACAATCATTATCTTCCCCTTCAATTTCTAAGAGTCTACTTCTAAAAATTTTGGAACACACCTTATGGTTTCAAAAAGCTGAGAAAAAATATCTTGGCTTTACCGAAATACTATTGGAAGAAGTAGTACGATTCGGTTAAAGGCTATTTTTTGATCTCCAAATACGCATCGTGATAATTATTTATCATCCTCTCAATCCCATACCGCGTTTCAACTGTATCCCTGGCTTTTGCTAACATATCATTTTTGAATTGTGGTGTCCATTCCAGTACCTTTGCCCAACCAGCTGCTAAGGCCTCCGCATCACCGGGGGCAACCACAATTCCCCACCCTCCAAGCAAAATGGATATATCTCCCACGTTGGTAGCTACGCATGGTGCCCCACAACAAACAGCCTCAAGCAAGATCATTGGCAATGCTTCACCAAAAGCTGATGTGAGAGTCACTAGGTCCACCGCCGAAAGGTAGCGAGGAATATCATGGCGTGGTCCCACTAAGTGAAAACGCCCTTGCATCGCATTCGCCTCGATCCATTTCATCAACACATCATTATCGTTGTCGATCATTTCGCCGCCCAAAATAAAATGGACATCTGGTTTTTCCAAAGCCAATCTTCCGGCTGCTTCTACAAATGTTTTGTGGTCTTTCTGCGGATTAAAGCGGGCGAACATTCCAATCGTTTTGTCGCTGTCGGATAAGCCTAGCTCCGAATACACACTCTGCCGAGCACCGGGTACAACACTTAGGCCACTAGCATCAATACCGTTCTCAATTATTAACATTTTACTTTCATCATAACCAAGCAGTTTGTGAGTATCATACGCCGAGCGCGAGCAACAAATAATTCGCTCGGGATAGTTCGACGACATCTTCGCTAAAAGTCTAATTACTGAGTATGTGGAGGATTTAACTGAGTTAGCGGTATGGGTGGTATGGTGAACCCCCCAAATTACCGGTATACCCAAAAGCAATTTTCCTATTATGCTTCCAATTAGGTCAGAGTGGTAAAGCCAGGTTTGTATTAGGTCTGGCTTTAGGTCAATAAAGGTTTTAATAATTCGAAATGGATTTAACCCAGTATGAATGACTCTCACCCCAAGCGCGTTAAAATCGTTGTCCATTCGGCGCCCATAACGCAACGAAACGATGATTTGCTCATCCTGCCATTGCCAACCCCGAACAAGTTGCAATAGCACTGTTTGCGCGCCACCCATATCCAGAGTATTGATAAGATGTATTATGCGCATAACTAATGGCCTGTCATCGTCTTTTCGTATTGATCGATAATCTTGTCCACCGAGAAATCAAGCGAACGAGCTATTAGCGCGTCCCGATTATGTTGTCTTTCCAAACTGTTTATAATCGCTTCTGCCATTGCGGTTTCGTTGCCTGGGGCTACTAAGTCGCCATATTTTCCATTCTCTAACACCTCAGAAGGTCCGTGGGGGCAATCGGATGAGACAACCGGTGTCCCGCAGGCCATTGCTTCTACAAGCACGTTGCCAAATCCTTCCCACCGTGAGGAAAGCACAAACAATTGGGAATACCTCATAAACGAATAGGGGTTAGCCTGAAATCCAGGCAGGTCAATAACTTCTTCTAAACCGAGTGATTTTATTAACGCGCGATACTCACTCTCAAGCTTGCCCTCACCAAGTATCACCAGGCGGGCGTTGGGAAGTTTTAAATGTACTGTCTTAAATGCTGATATTAGGGTCAAGAAATCTTTCTGTTCGGTGAACCTGCCTGCGGCAAGTACGATCTTGTAAGATTGCCCCTTAAACCAACGATGATTTGGCGATTCGAAGGATATTTCTATCATCTTTTCATTCACAATCGGATTATAGGCTACACGTACACGCTCAGCTGGCAGCCCTGTAACTTGTAATAATTCATCAGCAGCCGCTTGCGAAACAACGATCACCGCATCCCCAAACCGGTACAATAACCTAGCCACCAAAGGGTTGTAGCGGTCTTTTTTGCCTGTCGAAAACTTGGCATGTTCCAATATGGCGATGTGCTCGCTGAGCACCAATCTTCCTTTCCAGCCGCTCAACATTCTTCCGAGGATTGCGACTGCGTTGAGGTGCGTCTGCGAGCTCAACATTACAGTAGGGCGATGTTCTCTAAGGTATTTTATTACTCCGCCAAGTGTATCTACTGCTCGGTTCTTTCCTAAATCAATAAATCGCGCCTGTTTAGGAATATCCTGCCATAATGGGCCATTGCCATTTACTACTAAAAGGTCTACTGCCCAACCTCGTTTTAACAACCCGCCGGCAAGCGTTAGCATCGCTCGTTGAATTCCACCGGCTTGCAGGTTCGAAAAGACCAGGGTGGCATGTTTGTTATCTGGGTTCATTGGTTGTGCCATCATGCCCAAGCACCCAAATCACGGCCAATCAAATCCTGTAGTTGCAGCACCTCTTCTCGGAAATGAGCTCGGATGCGGGTCTCAATTGCGGGGTCTAGTGGGGGTTGTTTGAATGGTAACAGATTGTGGCTGATGGCTTTATCCTTCATCAAAAATCGTAGCGATGCGGGGATGAAGGGTTTAACTAGATCCTTGATGACAGATCGTTCACGTAGAAAGTTGTGGATAGTACGAAATTTTGGCAACGCAGCGGCATTACTGATACTAGGCTGGGTGCTTTCGGGAAATGGGGTTACCCCCAGGAAGTTACTAAGTGAAATTTTCAACTTGTCAAAATCGTACAAGTCCTCGGTAAGTAGGAAGAGGCAATTCTCTCGTGGAAAAAGTTTTAAATAGTGTTTGATTTGGCTGGCATAATTCCCAATTTTAGAATAGGCATATAAAAAATGGCCTCGTCGAGAAAACTCAAATTCGGTGTTTTTTAGCCGTTCGAGTTCATCATTGAGTGCTTGCTCAAACGGTAGTGCTTCTTTTCCTTCCCGCACACTGTTCCAATAGAAGGACGGAACAAGTTTTACCGGGTCTCTAAAGATGGCAATGATTTTTGGCGCTCTTGGGTTATTGAATTGTTTGATGCGCGGGGCGACCTTCTCCCCAAAGTATAAATAGCGTGAAGAGGCTTCACCTCGAACCAATTTATTGGATTCCTTGTTGAAGAAAGTGGAAACGTACCACTCCTCACCGCGTTGGTAATACTCATCATCGCAGAAGAAGGATGGCTCTTTGTCGTAAGGCATATACACTTCGGGGTGTTGGGCTAGCAACTGATATAACGTGGTTGTTCCAGCCTTCGCGGCACCAATAATGTAAAAATTCGGTTTCAGCATATTCTCCAGCATTGGGTAGCCTATTTCTTCCACAACCCGAAGGCACGTAAAAAGAATAATGCCGTGCCCTTTGCCCAATTTTTTAGGAACCACAAATTACCATCGTGGAATTTTTGCATATGTAATATGCGGGGGGTTACTTCGTTTCGCCCCCATAAATATAGGTACTTCCAAAATCGGACATTATATTCAGGTGGTAGGGTGTACACTCGCAGAGCGCTATTCCACAAGGTTTCTCGAAGGGTAATTTGATCTTGGGGATAGCCAGCCGCATAGAAATTCGTTTTCCATTGTTCAAAAAAGAGCATGGTCTTTTCATTTTTCGTATATAAAACAACCCCGCTATTAAATTGCGGGTAGGATGAGGGAAATTGGATCCTCCACACCTTATTTGTGATCGGATGTTTCCTGCGGTGGGCGTGGCAAAGTGCTAAATCAAAACGTTGCAACACATCAAACATCGGCTCTATATCCTCTACAATCCGTGTATCTGTGTCTAAGTACAATGTTTCATCGAACGGGGTTTTCCCCATTATATCGACCTTCGAGCGGCGGTGAGGGTTGTCAATGCTCTCGACATAATCAAAAATCGCTAGATCGGTCTCTCGGCTAAAACCATTCTGCTGCCAATCTGCAAACAGCGCGATTTTTAATTTTGGACTTTTTTCATGTACTGTTTGCGCAGAAAGAATTGCGGCTTTGATATATTTTTTGCCCGCAGCTATGTATAAAACCCCACGATTGAGTTCTGTTGCGATGTCATTCATATTGGTTTATTCCTTTTCGGAGGTTTGTTAATGCCCAACTTTGCAAATAAATTACGCAACAAGGCTTTGGTGTGCACCTTAAACATGTTATCGTGATATTTTTGTAAATGGAAAATTTTCGGAACGGCTTCGGTCTTGCTCCAAAACCAACGGTACTTTTCGTAGCGCACATTGTACTCTGGGGGCAGCACCGTCAACCGCAATTCGCTAAGCCACAAAAGCTCGCGCAATGCTACTTGATCTTGCTCAAAGCCAGCGCTATGAAATGCATCGCTCCACTTCTGTAAAAAGCTGAGTACGGCAGGGGTGTTTTTATA
>CAIRYE010000501.1 GCA_903882765.1 uncultured Anaerolineae bacterium | reverse complement strand
CTGCCTTTGCTACCTGGCTGCGCGACCTTTCAGATGGCTTTACCTCACTCAAACTCGATGGCAGCAAAGATTTCTCGCCCGCCCGCCTTCCTGGCCCCATCGCTGTGATGGATAGCAACGAAAAAGCAAAAGCAAGCGAGATCAAGAATAACGGCCTTAGCAAACCATGGGCCATTGGCGCTCCCGCTGGCTCTGGCACTGCCCTTCCCCCGTACGAATGGGTGGAAAAAGAAGGCGAACTAAAACGAACCAAGTTATTTGAAGCCCACAAAGCCTTGGGCGGCCGTTTGGTGCCCTTCGCTGGATGGGAAATGCCCGTGCAATACACCGGCGTGAAAGAAGAACACCTTGCTACCCGCCAAGCCGCTGGCTTGTTCGATGTAAGCCATATGGGTGTGTACGAAGTGGCTGGCGCCGATTCCGCTTCCTTCCTAGATACGGTCTGCGGCAACGACTGCGGCGGCTTGCTGCCCGGTGAAAGCCTCTACTCCCACTTCCTCACCCCCGATGCCGACGTGATCGACGACACCCTCATCTACCGCCGCGGACAGGATAAGTTCCTAGTGGTGGTAAATGCCAGCAACGATGACAAAGATCGCACCTGGTTAGAAAGTGTAAGGGATGGCAAAGTAAAGATCGACAACAACAAACCTTGGGCTCGTACCTACGGCTACGAAACCACCATCGAAAACCTGCGTGATACCAAAGCAGGCGAAAAGATGCGTGTTGATATCGCTCTGCAAGGTCCCAAGAGTCGCGAAACACTACTTGCGATGGGTGTTGATACCGCTACCAAAGCCCGCATTATGAAATTGAAAAGAACTGAACTGTGTGATGCCGTAGTCGGCGGGTTCGATCTAATCGTTTCCCGCACCGGTTACACTGGCGAAAAGATGGCCTTTGAATTGTTTGTTCACCCCGAACAGGCTGTAGCCTTCTGGAATGCGGTATTGAGCACAGGCGAAAAATTCGGCGTAAAACCGATCGGTTTAGGCGCACGCGATAGCCTCCGTACCGAAGCCGGCCTACCCCTCTATGGCCACGAAATGGGCCTTGGCAGCGGTAAGGGTCAGCGCGATTTGGGCGTGGCGGAAGGCGGCTTCGGCAGCTACGTCAAACCCTACAAACCTTGGTTCATCGGCCGCGATGCCTTTGTAGCTCGCGAAAAAGCCCGCGCCGGCGTAGTAGTCCGCTTCAGCTTCACCGAACTCGGCCAACGAATGGCGCATAATGGCGATCCCGTACTTGATAAAAAGGGCAAAGTGATCGGTTGGGTCACCAGCTGTTCCCTCGATAGCGCTGGCTACCTCACTGGTCAAGCTTATGTTGGTCTCGCCTCAGCGGTAGAAGGCACCCCCATCTTCATCTACCAAGGCGCCCCTAAAGACGGCAGCAAAGCCCCCGCCGAAATGCTCTCAGGCGATAAGGTCACCCTCCCCGGCAGCGCGGTGGTGGTAAGCAGGTTTGCCAAGCTGTAAGTAGTTATAAGATATTAGAAAACCAAAGTGGCTGCCCATTCAAATGGGCAGCCACTTTTTTATATGAACATTAGGGCAGTACAAAAATGTCGTTGTCAAATCTAACATTCTGCTGAAAAAGGGTTTTTATTAGTTACGATAATATACTATAGGAGCAGAACAACCATTTTTGTTTTTACAGGTTTAGGCGCTTACTAATACGCCCCTTTCCCTCGAACCACGATCCAGAAAGTTTTTAGCATAATGTAAAAATCTAACCGAATTGAATAATTTTCGATATAGTACACATCGTACTCGGTGTTTTGGCTGAGCGGTTTATCGCTTCTGCCGGAAATTTGCCACCAACCAGTGATGCCTTGTGGAATGGTGAGCCGTACCCGTTGCCAAGGTTGATATTGGGCAAATAATTTGGGTAATTCGGGCCTCGGCCCTACCAAGCTTAGCGTGCCTCTAAGTACATTAAAAAATTGGGGGAGTTCATCTAGGCTCGTACGGCGCAGGATTTTTCCTAGGTTGGTGACCCGTGGATCATCAGGGGTTTTGCCCGAGATCGGTTCACCGCCTGGCATTACCTCAGAAGTTGTCAGTTGCTTCATCGTTCTAAATTTATATATGTGTATGATCCGCCCGTTTTCGCCAACCCTTTTTTGGCTTAACAAGATCGGCCTACCATCAAAAATAAGGATCAGTAACGCCACGATACCCATAATGGGTAACGCTGGCAGCAGAAACAAAGAAACAAAGAACACATCAAAAATGCGTTTTGCCAAGCGTTGCGATTGGGTAAGCGCTGGGGTT
>CAIRYE010000500.1 GCA_903882765.1 uncultured Anaerolineae bacterium | reverse complement strand
GATAGGCGCGATTGGAGAGGCTAATCGCAAAATGTAAGAGATCAGCCGACCGATCGCTTCAGATACCGCTGCGGTATCTGAACCAGCCTTGGAAGTGTTGACGAAGACCTCAAAGGGTTGGTTACCGCCATTGGCATTGACCGTAACAAAGGCTTTGCCTAAGGGGGTATCTACGTTGAAGGTCATCCCTTGCAAGGTTCGTGGTCTTGGTTTCTTGGTTTCGTGCCAAATGATCTTTTGTTCAGCGGGAACCATTAATTCTTCTGAAGCCGCGCCACCTTCCTTTTTGTTGGCAGTGGCGTGCGTTTCTAAAACAACTTTGTCGCGGCTGCCAGTCACGTATACAGTGATTCCTTTCGCGCCAAGTTCCCACGCAAGCATATAAGCTTGGGCAACATCTTCTTCAGTAGCGCCTTCAGGGAAATTGATCGTTTTGGAGATGGAGTTATCGACAAAGGATTGTAATGCTGCAGCCATTCTCACATGTTCTTCAGCGGTGACATCACCGGCGGTAACAAATACATCGCGAATTTTTGCCGGTAAGCTGGTAACGCTCTGGCAGGTGCCTTGTTGCATCACTTCTTCAAAAATATCTTGGCGGGCGTCCGCGGGGATGCCGGCCTGATCCAATGCTTTTTCAAAAGCGGGTGAACCATAGGTAAGTTTTAGGTCGGTGCCATTGTCGTTGACATGGCGAATATAGGCGAGGGCAAACACCGGTTCGCAGCCATAGCCTTCGCAACCGGCAACGGTGGCAATTGTACCTGTGGGAGCAACGGTTGTTTGGGCAGCATTGCGAATACCGTGGTTATGAATTCCACTAACGATTCCGTTCCAGTCAATGGATGGTCTACCCCAGTCTCGTTGGTAGGCTTCTAAGGGTGTAGGTGGGTTCCAAAGCACGTTTTGAGGATCATAAATAGAGCCTGTAATGGCAGGGAAAGCGCCTCTTTTTTGAGCTAGTTCTACGGATGTTTTCATGGAGTGATATCGTACAAATTCCATTACCTGCGACGCGAATTCTTGCCCTTCGCTGGATCCGTAGCGCACGCCAACATGGTACATCATATCTCCGAGACCCATGATGCCAAGGCCAATACGGCGGGCACGCAGAGCGGCTTCGCGTAATTGCGGCACGGCTGGAACATACGCGTTTGCCTGAACAACATCATCCAAGAAAATAGTTGAAAGAACAATGCTGTTTTCCAAGCTATCCCAATCAACATGATTGTTTTCGCTCAGGTGTTGGGCGAGGTTGATCGAGCCCAAACAACAATTTTCGTACGGTCCAAGCCACTGCTCGCCACACGGATTGGTGGATTCGAGCGCGTATAAATGAGGTACTGGATTTTGCCGATTGGCAGCGTCCAAGAATAGTACGCCTGGTTCTCCGTTATGGTGAGCTTGCCGGATGATCTGATTGAATAGATCACGCGCGGGAACAGTTTTATAAACGATCAAAGGTATATTGCGTTTTTTGGCTTCCTCGATCGTGCCTTTAAATTTGCGATATTCGGGGGAAGCGATATCAGGAAAAACAAGATCCCAATCTTCATCGTTGCGAACCGCTTCCATAAAGGCGTCGGTAATGCCAACAGATAAATTGAAATTGGTGATAGCGTTCTCACTAGTTTTTGAGGCAATGAATTCTTCCACATCCGGATGATCTACGCGTAAAACACCCATATTCGCGCCACGGCGGGTACCACCTTGGGCGATCTCGCCAAAAGCGTGGTCGTAAACATGAAGGAATCCAACCGGCCCAGTAGCGAATCCCGAGGAGCTTTTTACCAGTCCGCCTTTTGGTCGTAAACGTGAGAAAGAGAAACCGTTTCCGCCGCCGGTTTGCTGAATAAGAGCGGCATCGCGAAGGGACTGGAAAATACCCGATTGATCCTTACCCATATCGTCAGTTATTGGCAATACAAAACACGCCGCAAGTTGACCTAGAGGGGTTCCGGCCCCAGTGAAGGTTGGAGAATTTGGAAAGAATTTTTTACTACTGAGTAAAACATAGAAATTTCTTGCTTGTTGCTCAACATCATCATCCCATTCCGTTTCAACCTTGGCTACATGATAGGCAACACGCCAAAACATTTCCTCTACTGTTTCAACCGGCTTGCCATCGTCACCACGGCGGACATAACGTTTGATTAATACTTGCCTTGCGTTGTCGGTTAATTCAACGGCGGGTAGGTCGGAGGGTATTTGCGGGGTTGGTAAGATCCCGTGTTTAGATATAACTTCGGCAACTGCCATGTTTTACTCCTGTTACGAATTAGTTCTTTTTGTTGTTATCTGGTTCTAAAAGGCGGTCGATCTCTTCGCGGATGGATAATAGATCATTCAGCCTAAGGTACACGGTTGCATATCGAATGTAAGCAACCTGGTCAATTTCTTTTAATCCGGCGGTTACCAGGTCTCCTACAGCACGGGAGGAAACCTCGGCCTTTCCCATTTTTTGTAATTCTGATTCAACTTGGCCAACGAGTCGCTCGATATCAGAGGCGGATACTTTTCTTTTCGCGCAACTGATTCTGATACCGCGAGTTAGTTTTTCGCGATCAAATTCTTCGCGGGTTCCATCCTGTTTGATCAGGAGGGGAGTGGAAAGGATAGGACGTTCATAAGAACTAAAGCGTTGCTTGCATTGCAAGCACTCCCTGCGTCGCCTAATACCACCGTGACTGTCGTGGGATGTATCGATAACTTTAGACTCAAAATGCTGACAATACGGACAACGCATTTCACTCCAATGATTAATAGAACATTTGTAGCCGCCATATGTGGCATAAATGCTTCAAAGACCCTTCTCTATATGGCAGTGTTTAAGATTTTAGCACATGCAAGATGTATATTCAAGTTAGGGAATGTTAAAAAAACAATATTTTAATGTTAAAAAAAGAGGCTCAAAAAGGTGCTAATTTACCTGATAGCCGGTGAATTTTGAAAGGGCTATTTTGACTAAAAACAAAGGTAAATAAAAGACTATATGCATAAAATTGCTGATACTAAAGATGATGACGGCAATTTGAATGAATTGAGTGAATGGTTCACTTAAGGTTTTTTCCATCCAAAAGCCAGCTCCGAAGAAAATCGCTAACGCAAAAAGCGCGAATGAGAAGAGAATGACCGGCAGCCAAGCATGCCTATCAGATTCTGATGGCATCATCGTAGTAGAGATGGTGAAGACCAAATAGATCCAAATCCAGGCGTCATTGGTCTTTAGGATATAGCTAAGTTGGGGAAGCATTGATAACAGTTCGAAACCACTCTTCTCAAACAGGGGAATTTTGAATTGATATATCGCGATCAGCAAAATGAAGGTCATACCGCTGATCAAGGGGGCTAAGCCAACCAGCGAGTCTCGAAAAAAATCGGCAGACGCGACTTCTACATATCCAAGCTGAACCTTGCCTTTTGGTAATATCTTGGGCATCAAGGATATCTTCCCTGTTCGTATCCGTAAGACCTTCGCCATAACAAAATGACTTAGCTCATGGATGATCACCCCAGGCAAGAACAGAAAAGAAAAAATACTTACAGTTATGGCAAGATTGTGGGTAAGTAAAAGGAAAATGGCTTGTAATACTTTATGAAAATACCGTTGAAGGATCGTGAGAAGAAACAACGAGCCAATTAACCATAGAAGTTCAACAAGGTAGGTAGGCATAAGTTTAAAAAACAGCACGGTCGCGACCGTGCTGTTTTCGGTTTGACTCAATTATTTGGACGCAGCTTTAGCGATAGCGACAAAATCTTCGGTCTTCAGGCTGGCTCCGCCTACCAACGCGCCATCAATATCTTCGCGGGTAAAGTAATCGGCGGCGTTGGCGGCATTAACGGAGCCACCATATAAAATTCGAATCTTCTGCGCGGCATCCTCGCCGAAGAGATCGGTTAAGGATTTCCGCAAGATATTTTTATGTACGTTTTGGGCATCATCCGCGGTAGCGGCGAGGCCGGTTCCTATAGCCCAAACAGGCTCGTAGGCAACCACGATTCCCGCGGCAGTGGCAGCGTCGATTCCCTTTAGACCTTCGAGGGTTTGGCTGCTCACTACTTCAG
>CAIRYE010000499.1 GCA_903882765.1 uncultured Anaerolineae bacterium | reverse complement strand
TGTTTTCTTCCTCTACCCGATGATCGTGTTGGTGATGATGGAAGGAATAGCATGGGTATGGACGTGGAAAGAGAATGTTATGGTTCGCTACGGCTTGCCCGCGCTGGTTGCGGTAGAGCTGCTTTTGGTGGCTATTAGTATCGCGCAGCTGCACCCTTACGAATATGTTTACTACAACCGCTTGGCGGGGGTACCCTCCAACGCGCCGCGGCAAAACTATATTATGGATTACTGGGGTCTGAGCTACCGTGAAGCCTTTGAGACCATTCTCGCGAACGATGACCGGGAACGCATCATCATCTCGGTGGAAAGTTTTGTGCCCGCGGAACAGAACTTGGCCATTTTGCCAAAAGCGGATCGTGAGCGCATCGTGCTGCAGGAGATCCACGTTGGTATACTGGATGATTACTACATAACCAATTTTAAAGAGACGGTCGATCCGAAGCCGAGCAACCTAAAGCCGGTGGGTGAGGTAAAAGTAGGAAGCACCATCATCAATGCCACCTTTATCCCCCGGTAAGCGAAATTTTGGGTTAGAACAAGCCAACACAAACCAAAACGAACACCATTTTCTATATTAGAGGCTTGCCGTTCATTCTCTAGGTTAGCTGGGGTAGGATGGCAGGGCTATGCCGTGAACCTTTTGTAGTATTAATGGAAGTTAGTGCTTGTGATGTCAAAACTTTTGGTATCATTAATTCTTGAGAAAAAACGGATGATCGGTTGGTAATAATGAGACAAAAAATAACAGAATTCCTAAAGATAGACCGGTGGGCAATGCTAACCGTTCTCTTTTTTGTTTGCTATTTTTTAGTAGGCCTAGCGGTCTATCGCGATTATGGCGTTTCGATCGATGAGACCGCCCAAGTAAACAAAGCGCGCATCACCCTCAATTATGTTTTTGGCCGCAGCGATGAATTGCTCACCTATGCCGACCGGCATTATGGCGCACTCTTCCCCTCCCTGCTATTGCTGGGTAATAATTTTTTCCAGGATAGCCAAGAGATCTTTTTCTATCGGCACTTTGTCACCTTCTTATTCTTTTACTTATCCGTGATCGTTTTTTACAAAATGATGCGGAAATTGGAGTATTCGCGGCGGTTTTCGCTACTCGGCACGATGCTGCTGGTATTCCAGCCCACCATTTTCGCTCATAGTTTTTATAACCCCAAAGATATTCCTTTCTTGGCGATCTTTATTGTTTCAATGTATTCGCTTGTGCGTTTTTTGAAAAAGCAGACCATTCCAAATTTGATCTTGCACGCTGTTGTAAGCGGTTTGGTGGTTGTGTTTCGTTTGCCCGGCATTGTGATGTGGGCAATCACCGCGGCTATGTTTTTGTGGCTGTATTTGGCTCGCAGTTTCACTTTTGTTGGAACGGTATTAAGAGGGTTGCTTTATGTTGGGATCACCTTCTTGACCTTGTATATATTCTTGCCTACCCTTTGGGCGCACCCCATTTCGGAATTTTCTACTTTTATTTCGATGGCGCCCTTTACCTGGAGCGGAACCGAACTTTATTATGGCCAATCCTATCCGCAGGATCAGATCCCGTTCGGTCATTTCCTGGTTTATTTTATTATTTCGATGCCGCCGGTGTTGATCGGTTTCTTCTTGGTTGTGCTTATTATGATCGCCCGGGAAGTATTTGTTGGACAGCGCTTGTTCGACCCTGCCGCGAATGGAAGCGTTTTGGCGGTGCTTTCCGTTCTTGTCACCCTTGAAATTTTCTTGGTGCAACGGCCATTGGTCTACAATGGTTGGAGGCATGTTTTGTTCTTCTATCCGATCTTCCTATTGGTCGTTATGGAAGG
>CAIRYE010000498.1 GCA_903882765.1 uncultured Anaerolineae bacterium | reverse complement strand
GGAGTTGAGGGTACTGAGCGGGCGATGCGGGCTAATGGTTGTGGCAAAAACTTGCCCGCCGCCGGCACTCACCGCCAAAAAAAGACCGCCCAGCAGTAGTAACACCGCTAGGGCGAGTCCAAGTTTACGCTGAGCAGGGCTAAGGACAAAGATCATTCTTCCGCGGTTACCAACATCGAAACATCGATCGAGCCAGATTTTTCGAAGATGAGGGTAATGGTGTGTTCTTCCCCCACTTTGATGTTACCGGTGAGGCCCATCAACATCACATGGTAACCGCCGCTTTTTAGCACAATACCGCTGTCGTTCGGAATATCGATGCTCGCGACTTCTTGCATTTTCATCACCCCGCCATCCATCACCATTTCATGGACCTGTGTCATGGCGAAATCGGATCTTGCGCCGATCAGGTGGTCATCCAAGCCTGAATTATTATCAATGGTCATAAATGCTGCCGCCACCGGAGATTCAGAACTGCCATCGGAGGTAGCAGCCGGCAGGTAAATATGTGCCTGCGAGATGATCATCCCATTTTTCTCTGTATCGGCGCCGGCGGAACAGGCTGTGAGGAAGAGGGCGATGAGTACCAGAACCAATAAGTTTTTCTTCATAGGTATTTCCTTTGGGTAGTAGTTTGTGTAATTTTATCACAAAGGAACCTTGGAAACCAATGCCCTAAACTCCACCCTTCGGGATACCTCCTATTCTTAACTATGCCTCAGTTGCTAACGCGCCTCAAGCCCCGCATAGGCACTGTCTGTTTCTCTTCCTTTAAAGTACAACGCAACTGAACCAACGACCCATCCTCTCGCTACTCTCCATCATCAGCGACATCCGCTCAACTAACATCCCTGCGGCGCCCAAGCTTGCCGAACAAACGACAAAGACCCAGCCCATCGTGAATCGCACCTGTGACGATCACCAAGAGAAAGCGCTCATCGCGATCGATCTCCATCGCCTCTCCACAAAGCCGCCAAGTTCAACCTCCATCGAACCACGGAAATACACCGGATGATACGACTCGCTTGCCCAGCTCAAAGCCAAAAAGCGAGCTCAACAAAAGCCCACGCCATAACCCGTGGCAAGTTTTACGCCGACAAGCTGCGGTCCAATTCTTCCCTCTAAGCCAATCGTAACCATCCGCCTTTTGCTGATCCATCCTTTTCACCATCCCCCACCATAAAACTTGCCCGACGGGGATGATAATGTTATATTTAATTAACTATGGCAAATTTTATTATTGAGTTTGATGATCTGTTGCTAAACTTAGAGCGCGCCGGTGGAAAAGGCCTTTCGCTTGCCCGGCTCATTCGCAACCGCGTGCCAGTGCCAGATGGATTGGTCATCAGCACAGAAGCCTACAACCGCTTTGTTGAGGATAATAATATCCTCAGCCGCATCCTTGCCCTTTACGAAGAGTTGGATATGGATGATATTGAACAACAAAAAAAGGCGGCGGATGCCATCACTCTCTTTTTCCAAGAAGGTGAGTTGCTCGAGGATATCAAATACGAACTGATCACCGCCTACGAGTCTCTAAAAGTAACGTCCTTGGCGGTTCGCTCTTCCGCCACCGCCGAAGACCTGCCCCAAGCCAGCTTTGCGGGCCTGCAAGAAACCTACCTCAACGTTAGCGGCGTTCCCCAGTTTCTCGAAGCGGTGGTAAACACCTGGGCAAGCCTCTGGACCCAACGGGCTATCGCCTATCGCGCCCGCCACAGCATTGAGCCGCAAACCGTTTCGATGGCGGTAGTGGTGCAAGAAATGGTTGCCGCTACCAGCGCAGGGGTCCTATTTACTATGAACCCCGTAAACGGCGAACGAAATGAAATGCTGATCACCAGCAGTTGGGGCTTGGGAGAGGCCATCGTCAGCGGATCTATCACCCCAGATTCTATAGTGGTGGAAAAAGAGGGTCGTAAAATTCAGCAACAAAAGATCGTCGATAAACCCACCCGCATTGTGGCAAACCCTCTTGGGCAAGGCACCCTAGAAGAGCAAATGCCCTCCCAACTTCGCAAAGCGCCCTCCCTTACACCCGGCCAGATCGATAGCCTGGTAGGATGGGGCTTGATCATCGAACGCTTTTACGGCGCGCCCGTGGATATTGAATGGGTTCTGCGGAAGACCATCGCTGATAATGACAAAGTTCATGAAACACATCATATCGAAATTGTGCAAGCCAGGCCCATCACCAACCTTCCTTCGATCGCCCCTCGCTGGAAACCGCCCCACCCCGATCTCATCCT
>CAIRYE010000497.1 GCA_903882765.1 uncultured Anaerolineae bacterium | reverse complement strand
TTATTTTACCTTGTTTATCGTCCTTTCTGCTCTTACAAACATCATCCGATAATGCTTTTGCAAAGTCCAATTTATGTCGCTCTGAGTGAACGGGTTCGTCGAGACCGAAAAGTCTCTTTGCGTTAGGAGAGATCCTTTGTTCTCCTGAGGGCGGCAGTTTGTGTTTTTGTCAAAAGGCTTTGCAAAGCCCATAATTCATCCCATAAAACGAGACCATCACTCCACCAAAACCAACAAAATTCGTTCCAAAAAATTCGAGCAGATTGTTCCCTAACGGTCACGGGAATCAGCCCATATATTTTTCATCAACAGGAGTTTTTCTGACGGTCAACAAATCAAAAAAATCGATCTGAAGGATTAGTCTCCTCGTTCTACCACTATTACGTATGTACATAACCTTTACACATACATTGGAAGACGTTGCCTTAGGCGAAGCAGCCATGCAGTACTTGCCGGCTGCGGCTTTGGCAGGTGTGATTGCGGTATTTTTCATCCGCCAGTGACTGACACTTTTCTTTCTGTGCAGCAATGACCGGTTCGGATACTTTGTTCACATCGGGTTGGGAATATTCTTGCCCCTTGGAGCGGGAAGCGCCCAGACGCCGGCAATTATCACCTCTCAGCCTTATCGGCCACAAAGTGGAGATGGGAGACCTTCGAGGTGAATTTTTTCAGCAAACGAGTATTTACAATCTCGAACGAACGCATCCATACGATCTCGGATAAGTAAGTCGTCATATAAAACCCCCTCGGAGTATTTTTCTCCAAGGGGGTTCATTTTTACTTACCCATACAACTCTCGCCGAAAGAACTCCGGCAGCGCAAAAGCCGCCTGATGCATCAGCGGGTTCAGGTAATTGTTCACCCCCGCTGGGTAAGGCTTGTTTAGCCCATTGCTCCAAGGGGTATCCGATACGTACATAAAACCGATCCCGCCCCCTGGATAGGTCGGTATTTGGGCATAGTAATAAGCCGGATGTCTGCTCAATCGTTTCGATGTTTCATATATGGTCTTGATCAAGCTTGTATCAAAGAAGGGTTGCTCGCATTGAGTCGCGGCAGCCCCACCCGGTTTTAGCGCCCGCACCATGAGATTGTAGAATTCATCACTAAAAAGCCTCTCCGCCATTCCGATCGGGTCGGTCGTATCCGAAATGATCACATCGAAAGTACCTGGGTTCTCTTCCAAATACCCAAACGCGTCCCGAACCAATAGGTTCGCCCTCGGGTCAACCCAAGGGTCTCCAAACGCCGGAAAGTACTTGCGGGAGTGATCCACAACCCTTTGATCAAGTTCGCACACCACCGCCTCCTCCACCGAGGAATAGCGCAGCACCTGCTGCAAGCTGCCGCCATCTCCGCCGCCGACGATCAGCACCCGTTTCGGCTCTTTCACCGCCAACATCGGAATATGGGTGATCATCTCGTGATAGCCTATATTATCGCGCTCGGTTAATTGAATGATCCCATCCAACACCAGCGTGTTACCAAAAAATTCGGTCTCAAATACCTGCAGGTGCTGATACTCGGTTTGTTCATCCACTAGTTTTTTATTGATCTTAAGCGACTTGCGATAATACGGATGCAAGTCCTCACTCAACCATAGCTCGCTCATATTTTCTCCTGTTCTAACAGCATCGCCGCCGGCATGCCAAAACGATGCACTTCCGCTTCTCGGTCCAATTTCTTCACCACAAAATTATCCGCGCCCAACGCGTTCTTGATCTCTGTGATCAACGGCAGCAGATCCTTGCCAAGGGCGCAGGTAAACAGGTCGATGGCGCAATACCCATACTCCGGCCAAGCATGCAAACTGGCATGGCTTTCAGCCAATAAAAGGAAGGCGGTAAAGCCATGCGGGCTAAATTTGAACAGCCCTTCATCCACCACCGTAAGCCCAGCCCCGCGAACAGCCTTGGCAAATTTCGCGTACGCTAGGTCCGCGTTCATCAAAATATCGCGATCACAATTCGATAGATCGCAAAGATAATGTTCACCTAATTTCAAACTTGTGTTCACCCACACCTCCAAAAAAATGTATAACGAGCACGGCGATGGATTATCAACCAGATCACCCCCATGTCAATCTTTTTGGAAGGCAATTATTCGGCAATTTCACCCTCTTATTTTTGCGTTTATTAACTTCCGAGTACCGCATTTTTACTGAATCATCATTAATACGCCATTTCACACCTGTTCCATTTTTGAAGCTATTTGCGGAAAACCGATCCTTTTTGGTATGATAAGATAATTCTATATTTTGGAAACTTATCGCCGATGAAATTCACTCTTTCCCTTGCCCAAACCGCCCCCAAATTAGGCGATCTCGCTCACAATTTGGCGGAACATTTAGCCCTGATCCGATCCGCAGCGGAACAAAAAGCCGATCTGATCATCTTCCCCGAGCTCTCGCTCACCGGCTACAACTTACAAGACCTCGCCTCAACTGTCTCCATCAAGGCGGTCGCTGAGGACGCGGTTTTCGGCAAACTCCTCCAAGCCTCCAGCTCGATCGATGTGATCGTTGGCTTTGTAGAGGAAGGCCCCCGCCAGCAGCAATACATCAGCGCCGCTTACCTGTCCAAAGGGCAGCTCGTCCATATCCACCGAAAAGTGTACTTACCCACCTACGGCATTTTTGATGAACGTCGTTATTTTGCCGCCGGCGATTCCTTCCGCGCCTTCGATACCCGCTTCGGCAGGGTTGGCATGCTCATCTGTGAAGATTTCTGGCATGTCTCTTCCCCCTATGCCCTCTGGATGGATGGCGCCGACCTCATGTACTTCATCTCCGCTTCCCCCGGTCGCGGTGTCACGGATGAGGTCATTGGTTCCGCTGCTTGGGTAGAAAACATCACCCGCAGTTACTCCGGTCTTTTTACCACCTTCGTCGCCCACAGCAACCGCGTTGGCTTCGAAGACGGCCTCAATTTTTGGGGCGGCTCCACCGTTCACGACCCTGATGGCAAAATTCTGCTAAAAGCCCCCTATGACGATAAAAGCCTAACCCTGGCAACCATCGATCTCAATCAGCTACGCCGAACCCGCACTCGCTTGCCTTTATTACGCGATGAACGGCCTGATCTTCTGGTAAAAGAATTGAACCGGATTCAAAGGGAAAAAGAAACGAAATAATACCTGGCTCGTAAGCCAAGTTCAACCACAATCCAATCAACACCTCTTGAGGCTTTCTATGGAAATCGATCTTTCCGTCAACACAGATCTTGTTAACAACCTGCTCACCCGTTTTATCCGCTCTGAGATCACCCGCACCGGCTATTCCAAAGCGGTGCTCGGCCTCTCCGGCGGCATCGATTCGGCATTGGTAGCCTATTTAGCGGTAGAAGCGCTCGGCGCTGAGAATGTGCTTTGTGTTCGCATGCCCTATAAAACCTCATCGCAAGATTCGCTCGATCATGCCCAACTGATCATCGATGAACTAAATGTTCCCTCCCTCACCATCCCCATCACCGAAATGGCGGACGGGCTGATCGATAAATACCCCGATATGTCAAAAATGCGCAAAGGCAACATCATGGCGCGCTGCCGTATGATCACCCTCTATGACCAATCCGAGGCCTTCAAAGGGCTTGTGCTCGGCACCGGCAACAAAACCGAAAGCCTGCTCGGCTACTCCACCATTTTCGGAGATGCCGCCTGCGCCATCAACCCCATTGGCGACCTCTTCAAAACCCAAGTGCGGCAATTATCCCGTGCCCTAAAGATACCTGCCCCCATTGTCGATAAACCACCCTCCGCTGATCTATGGTTAGGGCAAACGGATGAGCAAGAATTAGGCTTTACCTATGAAGAGGTAGATCGCTTGCTCTACCTTATAGTAGACCAACGCTACTCGCCGCTAGAATGTATTGAGGAAGGGTTTGATAAGCTCTTCGTCGATACCGTAGGCGAGCGCATTCGCCGCAACCACTACAAACGGATAATGCCCCCTATCGCCAAGATCAGTTCCCGAACCGCAGGGTCCGACTTTCTCTACCTACGCGATTGGGGAACCTAGTTGATGCTAAAAATTCCACCCTCATTAACCCACCGTAATTTTCGCTTACTCTGGCTCGGTCTCATCATTTCCATCGCCGGCTCTCAAATGCAGTATGTCGCCATCCATTGGCACATCCGCGACCTAACCGGCGTGCCCGACCCGCTCGCCCTTGGCGGCATTGGTCTCGCC
>CAIRYE010000496.1 GCA_903882765.1 uncultured Anaerolineae bacterium | reverse complement strand
TGCCTCATCCGGCAGGCGCAGTGGCGGCGGTGGCAGTTGCGCGTGTGCCTGCGCTTGCGCTGGGTGCGCTTGTGCCTGTGCCGGCGGTGGTCGATGATCGGGGATTTGTTTGCGAAGGTGAAACAGAACCTGCCAGCCTTAGAATGGTTGTCGAGAGGGAATTCTGTCTTTCCAATGAATCGAATCACCTCCTATAAAGTCAATTATGATGGCGGCTCAAGCCAAGTGCATATACGGATCGATGAAAACGGGAACGGCACCATGTTCATAAATGCTAATTCTGTTTATCACCTAAACCCAACCGCTACGCTCATCGCCCGTGGAATCTTGCAAAAACAAGATGCTTCGACCATCAAAAAAGAGATCCGGAGGCAATTTAATGTCAAGCCGGCAGATCTTGAGGATGATTTCGCGCAGACCAGTTATCAGATCAATAGTCTTTTGTATGATAGTGATGTCTGCCCAATCCATATGCTGGAAGTGGAAAACTTGGCGCCATTCCAATCTCGCCCCAACGCCCCTTACCGAATGGATCTGGCGGTTACGTATCGTTGTAATAATGATTGCCACCACTGCTATAATGCCAGAGAACGCAACTTCCCCGAGTTGAGTACCGAGGAATGGAAGAAGGTCATAGATACTGTTTGGGCCTTAGGCATTCCGCATTTGGTGTTTACGGGGGGCGAACCGACGCTACGAACTGATCTAATAGAATTGATCACTTATGCCAGCAAGATCGGTTTTATTACTGGCATGAATACCAATGCCCGCAGGTTGATCTCGAAAGAATATGTAGATAGCTTGGTTGCGGCTGGTTTGGATCATATTCAAATAACGGTTGAATCGAACGAGCCGGAGGTTCATAACATGATGGTGGACGCCATCGCGTACGATCAAACCATTCTTGGATTGAAGAATGCCCTAGCCACCCGATTGTACGTAATGACAAACACAACAATGTTGCGTGATAACGTGGATACTATCCCGGCGACGCTTGATTTTCTCGCCGAAATTGGCGTTCCTACCATCGGTTTGAACGCGCTCATTTATTCGGGTCAGGGGAAGACCGTTGGCAGCGGCTTGCACTCGTATGAACTTGAACCTATCTTAGCCATTGCGACCGAAAAAACTATTAAGAATGAGCAACGCTTGATTTGGTATACACCCACCCAATATTGTGGTTTCGATCCAACAACATCAAATCTAGGCGTAAAAGGATGTACTGCCGCTCTTTACAATATGTGTATTGAGCCAAATGGCGATGTTTTGCCTTGCCAGTCGTATTACGAACCTGTTGGAAATCTGTTACGCGATCCTTGGCCCGAGATCTGGAACAACCCATTATGCGTATCCTTGCGTGAACGGAAAACGGTACCCGATAAGTGTGATGGCTGCGGCTTGTTCTCAGAATGTGGCGGTGGCTGCCCATTAGAAAACGATGCAACAACAGGCATTAGCCTGCGTCCAATTGACCTAAACGTTCTAAAGTAACCTTTTCAAATAGGATAAACCTTTATGGACCTGCTAAATACCATTAAAAACACCCTAAAACCAGCAACAATGATTAAGGCTGGTAGCTATTCAAGTAATTGCTATACCAAGGAGAATTTACCCTATAAATTACTTCTTAGGGTAGACGAAAAAGGGTTGGGGCGATTGGTTGTAAACGCATCTACCCTGCTTTTTCTAAACCAAACTTCTACCGAATATGTTTACCATTATGTTCAAGGGAAATATGGTGATGACGTAGTCGCGTTTATGCAATCTAAATATCGTGCAGAGAAAAAAGAAATTCTATCGGATTATGAGATTATGATCAACGAAATCGAAGCCTTACTTGGTCGTGTAGACGTGAACCCTGAATCTTCCATATCTGGTATTACGATTGATACCCACCGTGATATTGATGGGATACCGGTCAAATTGGATTGTTACCTTACATTCAGAAATTCTGAAAAAGTAATTATGGATCAAACGGAATTGGACTTGGCGCAATGGAAAAAGATCATAGCGAATTCGGTTGAAGCGGGAATTCCACATTTTGTGTTGGTCGGCGGAGACCCATTGGTCCGTTCGGATGTATTTGATTTGATCGCCTACTCAGAAGAGCTAGGTGTAGTGATGGGCTTGGTTAGCTCACAAAACGCGCTCAGTGTGGAGAAGGTAACGGCATTGATCGCGAATGGGTTAGACCATCTTTCTGTGGTCGTAACCGCGGGCAGCACTCCTGATTGGGCATTATTCAAGGTAATTAGTGAGAAAAACTTGTTTTTCAAAATTGTTTTTGAAGTAACCAATGCAAATTACCAGAATGTTCAAAAATATTTAGCGAACTGCCTACCCAATGGTGTTAATAATATTGCTTTCGAAATGACAGAGCAAATGGATCAAGCCTTGTTCGATGCTCTGTTCGATAAAATTGACGAGGTTGGACTTTCTTTCAACCCATTTACCGAAATGCTCGTAAAGGATGGAACTGGCGAAGACCTAACTCGATATGGACGAGAAGACTTCGCAAATTTTAAGAAAACGATCGTGATGCCCGATGGAAAAATTCAACAGCTGATCAATGGCAAATGGAAAGCTCCCGGGAGTATTCTCGACGGGAGCTGGGATGATTTGGAAAAAATACTGGACTAAGTTATTTTATAGGTTCAGCGTACAAAACCAACACCTCGTCAAGGGTTTCGGATTTATAGCCAATTACCATGGACGGAACGGCGGATTTTGCGTAATCGGTGAATTTTTCCCACGTCAAGGTTTTTACTTCCTTGATCACATATGGTATTGTATCGCCGTTGCTAATATTCAATTGAATTCCGGTACCAACTAGGGC
>CAIRYE010000495.1 GCA_903882765.1 uncultured Anaerolineae bacterium | reverse complement strand
CGACCCAGGCGCTGACGAACCCGGTTGGCGCAAGCCAACAAGCCCCACCCAAGCCGTAAGGCTTACGTAGCGGCAGGGCACGACCTGCCCAGTTGGCGCAAGCCAACCCGCTCTTCCCACGACTAAACGATCTTCAAAAAGCCCGCCAATATCCCACCGGGGTATTGAAAATATTTCTCACCAACTTCAAACTTCACCAACATTTTCCCATCCACAATGCTGATCACCTTCCCGCGCCCAAACTTGGCATGGTCTAACAGCGTGCCCGGCACAACTTTTAGGTCCACCACCGGTTCTTCCCGTTTTGGTTCTTGCGCCTTCACCGGAACAATCCCCATCCCCACATGCACCACCGGTTTTGAAGCTCTGGCGTTATCTCTCGCTTGTGCGGCTTCTTTCTTTACCCGCGCTGGCACCTCAATTACTTCAATTTCCTCATCCTCATCTTCCCAAGCCCGATCGTCGTCGCTCACCTCGGGCAGTTCATCTTCAACACTTTCCACAACCGCCATCGATCCGCTCTGCCGGCCAGCCAATTTATCGTAATCTTCGCGGCTCAACACGGTATCCCAAAGGCCCACCTTCTCGCCTTCATGGCGGTCAATTCCGGTATAAGCCAAGCTGGCGTCTTCGTAGCGCTTAAATTTATAAATAGCGTCATTCATCAGCGGACCATTGAACACGCCCAATGAAACCAGCAGTTCAAAATCCTTCACATCCAAACCGGTCACCTTCTTAAACAAGCTCGGTTCCAACTGTGTGATCACATCCTTCAGCGAGCGTTCTCGATGGTCCGTTAGGTACATAAAGATCGGCACCCTGGTGGCAAACTTGATCAGTTTCTCCTGGATCTCTTTGCGCTTGTTGCGATATTCTTTTTCGTCGTCGGTCAGTTGCTTCTTTTCTTTTTCGGTCGGTTTCTCGCCGTCTTTTTTCGCCTTCTTCACCGATTCGGATTTGTTGATGATGGTCTCAATATCGGCGTTCAGGCTTCTAAACCCTTCGATCTTCATCAAAGCTTCCATCGCCGCTTTGTTTCCCAACAGCTTAGAAAGCGTCTCATTATCCACATTCACCAGCAACGCGCTCTCCCAGCGGCGCGCCAACAGGGTGGCGGAGGTACCCGCCATGGTGATATCAAGGATCTCGCCGGCGTCCACTTCGCGCATGCTGCTGCCGTCATAGGCCAGCACCGGCAAAAAGCGCACAAAGTCCGCTACTTTTTTCTCTGGGTCGGGTTCGTTCATATCCAACCTGCCGCTATAATCCGCGATCTGCCGCAAGGCCCGGGTCAGCGCGAAATCAAAGATGTAACAGGTTTCCTTCAAGATCTCCATCCCGCCGTTCTCACTCTGGATCTCCCAAGGGCTCTGCACCCTGAACGCCGCCTGAAAATACGTTTCCGGGCTGGTCAGGTTCCGCAGCATCAAAATGCCAGACCACGGCCGTATCGTCACGCCAGTGGTCAATTTCCCGCAGGATAAGGTGATGGTCTTGCTTTCCAACGGCTCCCGCATACTGCGTTGCACCGGCTCTAACGCCGCTAAACCAATTCCGGCGGATGCCCCGGCGGCGACGTTGATCTTGTAATCATGGTAAAAGGTGTTTTGCCGTTGTTCCAGCAAATTTTTCATAGCGTGGCAACTCGCTACCCCCGGTAAAAACCAGAAGGTATGGTTCAACACATTCAACAAACGTGTATCCGAGTAAGGCATAGGCGGTTTTTCCGCCCCTAATCTCAGTTCATCAACGGTGGTTTCGAGATAATTTCCCCGAATCAGGTCCAGCCATTTCTGCACTTCACTCTCATACTTAAAGCGCGCCTTGGCTCCGGTCCCTTCTGCCGTAAAGAACACGTTTAGGTCAAACTCATCGAACTCGCCTTGCTGTGCCACGCGGTTGATGCTCTCAGGTAGTTTGTAGGTCAGCATCACCATTTTGGGCAAAGCCGCGTAGGGGTTATCCTCCCCTTGCCAGTGTTCCTTGGCGGCTTGCTCGTCGCTGTAGGTCCAGTTGAAGATCTGGTCTTCAATGAACTCTCCCGAGTTCAAAGCCCGAAACGGCGTGCCGGAGAGGAACAGGTAATGGTTGGTGGTGATGGGCAGGAAGGTTTCGTTGTAGGCGTTATCCGCTTCTTCTTTTTTGTACTTCTCCAGGTCCATCCCCTCAAAACTGTCTTCATCTTCCCGATCGAACAGCTTCCGGGCGCTATCGCGCCAAGCCCCAAAGTGATACTCATCAAAGATCACCAAATCCCAATGGGTAGCGTGCACCCACTCGTTTTTCGCCTTGATGCCGCCGGTGTCACTGTTCACCCCCAAAT
>CAIRYE010000494.1 GCA_903882765.1 uncultured Anaerolineae bacterium | reverse complement strand
GGAATCGATTTGGGTTTTTCCTGGGCATAATACTAATAACACTCCATCCACCCGCGAGGCTAGTACCGAAGCATCTGATACTAAAAAGGGAGGTGAGTCGATGATGATGATATCGGCCTGGTTTTTGGCCTCATCAAGGGTAGCTAACATTTTATTGGACGAAAGCAGATCGACTGGGTTGTGCGGGATACCGCCGCTGGTCAAAATGGATAAGGTGGTTTCTTTGTACTTGCTTTTTACTTCGTCGATAGCAGCTTTGTTCCTAAAAATATCGCTCAAGCCAACACGGTTGTTCAGGTCAAAGTAACGGTGGATAGTAGGCTTGCGCATATCGGCATCAATTAAAAGCACCTTTTTGCCGGATTGGGCATAGGTGATGGCCAGGTTGGCGGAGATGGTGGATTTCCCTTCGCCCGGGTTGGGGCTGACCACCAATATAGAGTGGATCGGGTGATCCACCGCGGAAAATTCTAGATTGGTGCGCAGCGAGCGGAATGATTCTGATATCGGCGAGCGCGGGTTGGCTTCCACGTACAGTTTATCGTCGGTCGCCTCGATATCACCAATATACCCGATGATGGGCAGGCCTAAGGTTTCCGTAATTTGGTCGCTGGTTTTTAAAGTATCGTCCAAGTATTCGATGGCAAAAATGATACCGGCCGCTAATAACAAACCAATCGCGGCGCCCATGCCCACATTGCGCGGGATCAATGGGCTTATTGGTTCTTCATCCGGGATGGCCGGCTCGATTTGCACAATATTCGAGGTGCTGTTTAAACGGGCCAGGCGAACGCCTTCATAACTACTCAATAAATTGGCCCTAATTTGTTCGTACAAACCGATCGAAGCGTCCAGTCGGTCTTTTTTAGAAGTATCCACCGCGCCAGACGGGTCTTTACCTAATACGGTCAGGTTGGTATACACCTGATTGTACAAATCGTAGGAAGCTTTGAGCTGGTCCAGGCGCAGTTTCTTCTCGGCCAACACCCCTTTTTGTTCGGGAACCACCGTGGGGCTGACCCAAGAGGCCGTTCCTTCGGGGTGCTCAATGGCAAAGATCTCGCCTTCAATGGCCGAAATTTGGCCTTGCAGGGTACTCAGCTCCGCTTCCACTTTGGTGATCGATTCTCTGGTTTCGGTGGAAGAAAGATCAGTAGATTGGGCTTGCAGCGCTTGGATCTGGGTGTCAATAGAGGCGATCTGGCCTTGCAAACTTTGTTCCGATTCCATAAAACGGCGCGATTGCAGCTCGTTGTTTTTGGTGGCGAACACTTCTACCAAGGTATTGGCGATGGTGGCGGCCTTGACCGGGTCGGAATCCTGAACGGAAATATCGATCAGCTGGGTATCACCAATAATGCGGGTGGTGATGTTTTTTGCTAATACGGTAGTGTCAAGCTGCTTGCCAACCTCATCCAAAATGGGGTTGGTCTTGATGGTTTGAACATAAGTATTGGCTAGTTGAGTATCAGTAAAATAAGTGTTACCACTTTGGGTGGCGCCGGGGGCGCTCATGATCTGAACACGGGTGGTAGCGCTAAACACTTTATCCTGGGTGATGCTAAAGCCAAAGGCTAGTACAATGCCCAATGCCAAGCCAACTAATAACAGCCAAAACCAGTGCCTCACGATCTCAAAATACTGTCTAATTTCCATTAATTTTCCTCAAATAATACACATTAATTATGACCATATTAACAAAATAAAAGTGGGTATTGGTGCATAAAACCCCATATTGGAATCATTACTATCTTGGTAGTATTATACCCTGCTACCCTCTTTCGTTCCCGTCCAGTACCTAACAAATAAGATAGGTTTGGTGAAAAAGGAAGGAAGCGAGATCGGTAGGAAAACCCTTTCCCCAAATGGGGGTGATCAACTCGATGGGGGTGGTTTTGGCCCGTTCGATCAGTTCCGGTGAACATCATGCCCATAAAGGATTTGCGGGTCGTTTCCAGCTGGTTTATCGGGGATCGGGTCCATGCATTTCCTGGCTTGGTTCCCGTATTGATCATCCAGCGAGCCGAAGCATTATGGAGGCTTTTCTGCATGGATCCAGCTGGGGAAGAAAGGGGACTTTGGTCGCTTTGTGCTTGCGATGAACACAAGGATTGCAACGAACGGAATGGGGTACAAACCGCGCTCCAGGGT
>CAIRYE010000493.1 GCA_903882765.1 uncultured Anaerolineae bacterium | reverse complement strand
GTACTTACATCAACCCCGGTTCCGCCGATTTTCGCGCAATGTCACGCCAAGCTTTAGATGCCCTAAAGGCAATGCCAGAGTACCATCGCTTCTTGCGCGGCATGATCGCCTGGATGGGATATCGCACAATTATCCTTCCCTACAACGAAGCCCAACGAATGTCTGGCGTTTCAAAATACTCTCTGGGCAAAATGGTGCGGCTTGCTTCTGATGCCGTTTTTTCATTTTCGCTAGTGCCACTGTATATTGGTCTGAGCGTTGGTGGGGCTTTCATTCTATTGGCTCTCGCGCAGATCGCTTATGTGTTATTTTTATGGGCAGCAGGCATGAATGAAAAGATCGTCCCAGGGTGGAGCTCGCTGATGGCGGTGTTGTTGATCGCCAGCGGCATCATCATGATCTTGCTTGGGTTCATTGGCGTATACATTGGGTACATCTTCCAACAAGTAAAAGGCAGACCGGTCTATTTGGTAAAAAATGAACCAGGTAATGAATGAGCTGGTCATCTGAGAACGACCCCATTTTTGAGATCACTTTCTTGCGGCACGGCGAATCGGTGGGGAATTTTGAAAACCGTATGCAAGGTCAAAAGGATTACCCGCTTACCCCCTTGGGACAAAAGCAAGCACAAGCGCTTGCTGATCGTTGGTTGAGAACCGGAACTGTATTTGATTTTGTTATTTCAAGCCCGCTTGGACGAGCCAGTGAAACAGCCCAAATTTTGGCAAAAAACTTGAAACTTCCAGAAGTGGAATATGACCCGATCTGGATGGAAAGAGATATGGGCGTTTTCTCTGGCCAAACATTTAAAGAAGTAAAGCTTTCCAAAAAGAAATTAAATCACCCGAATCCATTTTCCTCCTCTGATGAATCTCGCGAGAGCGATTGGTCTTTATACCTAAGGGCTTGCGCCGCTTTACATAATTTGTTACTGAGGCCGCCCGGAAAATACCTCGTTGTAACCCACGGGGCATTGATGAATATGTTGCTGCTCTCCATTATGGGTATCTCCCCGCAAAGCAATAACGAATCACCGCGGTTTATTCTGCAAAACACCTCCTTCGCGTCGTTTCTCTATTTTCCAATGCAGCACAAGTGGCGCGTGAACGTGATCGGTGATTGTTCTCATATTGAATCACTTCAAGCGTGATCTCGAATATTACCCCATACCCTAAGAGTTTTTTTGATCAACCAACTGTAGAAGTGGCTCGTGCCTTACTAGGTTCGCGTCTAGTTTTTCGCAATCCACTAGGAGAAGTGGCTGGGGTCATCAGCGAAACCGAGGCTTATGTTGGCGAAACAGATCTTGCTTGTCATGCTAAAGCGGGAAAGACAAAAAGAACCGCCGTTATGTATGGTGAGCCGGGCTATGCCTACGTCTATTTCACCTATGGGCATCATTGGATGCTCAATGTGGTAACGGAGCGATTCGGTTTTCCAGCGGCAGTTCTGATACGCGGTGTGCGGATACAAGTTGGACAAGCGATCGTAGCAGAGAACCGAGCGGGTGTACATGAAAAAAACTGGAGCAATGGCCCTGGCAAATTGACCAAAGCTTATGGAATAACCAACCAACAAAATGGCATTGACCTCACTGATAAAAATAGCGGCTTATGGATCGAACCCTACAAAAATATTCCTGATTCAACCGTGACCATTGGCTCGCGAGTGGGTTTATATAGTGTACCGGAGCCTTGGTACTCAAAACCTTGGCGGTTCTTAATACCTGAAAAAACAAACCTGGAGGAATAATGGGATTACTAAGCGGAAAGAACGCATTAATTTTTGGGCTCGCGAATGATCGATCGATCGCTTGGGGCATTGCGCAGGCTTTTGCCAGAGAAGGCGCTAACCTAGGCTTTAGTTACGCCGGCGAAGCCTTGGAAAAGAGAGTGAAGCCACTTGCTCAACAATTGGGCGTGAGTTTTGTGGAACAATGTGATGTCGCTTCGGATGCTGAGATCGCTGATGTGGTGGATAAAGCGAAAAACCATTTCGGAAATATTGATATCATCGTTCATTCGATCGGTTTTGCCAACAAAGAAGAGCTAAATGGAAATTATTACGATACCAGCCGAGCGGGGTTTCACTTGGCGATGGATATCAGTGTGTATTCCTTTGTGGCGATCGCAAAAGCTTTTCAACCTATCCTAAATAAAGGCGCCGCTTTACTAACCCTCACCTATTATGGTTCGGTAAAAGTTGCCCCCAATTACAATATGATGGGGGTTGCCAAGGCGGCCTTGGAAGCTAGTACGCGTTATATGGCATCCGATTTTGGCCCGCAGGGGATTCGTGTCAACGCTATCTCGGCTGGTCCCATTCGAACCCTTGCCGCTAGCGGCGTAAGTGGGTTTAAGGATATGCTCAAGAATTTTGCGGAAATGGCGCCGATGCGCGAGAACGTTACCGCGGAAGATTGCGGCAACGCGGCCGTTTACCTTTGCTCTGATTGGTCATCGCATGTTACCGGCGAAGTGCATTATGTGGATAGCGGGTACAATATTATGGCAGCATCGAACCCATTGAAGAAGGAAGAGTAATTACAGTTCTGACCACATTCAAGAAGCCCTTCTTTGTAAGGGCTTCTTGTTTTTTAAAGAACCAAATAATTAACGGTAAAATAACTTAACTAAATTGATTGGATATTTAAATGTTTAAACGAAACGCATCGCCCTCACAAGCACAACCTTCCATCACCGTTCCTTCCATGGAAAGGATCAACTCTATCCTTGGCCCAGGGCTGATCTGGGAAGGGAAGATCAGCGGTTCGGGTGGTGTTCGAATTGAGGGAACGTTTGAAGGACAAATTGGTCTGCAAGGCATGCTTGTGGTTGGGGAAAGCGGTAAAGTTACCTGCGAAAACATCCGGGCAGCGACCGTGATCGTCGCAGGGGCGGTTAAGGGCAATATCACCACACAAAAACTTGAGATACGCTCCACAGGACGGATCTGGGGTGATGTGACAACCATCGCTTTTGTTACGGAAGAAGGGGCTTTTTTACGAGGCCAAATGAAGATGGAAGAAAAAATTGACTTGGGACTGAATGACAGCCCCGAACGAACGGAAGACGAAAAACCATAATGAATTATTCTGACCTAAACATCCAGACCCAACGATCAGCCCCTTCTGAATTTAGAACCCCAGGGGCTTCCTTTTTATACAGAGCCTCTTACCTTCAACGAGATTTGAGCTGGCTTCCGCTGGGGCAACAAACCTTAGAAAAAATTCGAGCATTATTGAATGGTAGCTTTTCAGAAAAACTGGAATGGCTGGAAGATGTTGGCTTGCTTGCCGTGGGTTCCCAAACCAGTGGCAATTATTACCTCTCGCACGATGATGGTGACTTTGACGTTTTGTTTTGTCCGGAATGTTATTTCGCTGAGCGAACCACTTTAGTGGAAGCTAGGGTGGCTCTGAATCCTGCTGAAGAAATGAAACCTTTGGAAAAAATTAAGACTCCGGATTGCAGCACGATCAATAGTCTTGCTGATTTCTTAAAGGTTTCGCCAACAAAGACAGCTAAAGCATTGATGTTCACGCGGGTTTCGGACGGGAAATTCCTCTTTGTTGTGCTGAGGGGTGACCGTCAGTTGAGCGATGAAAAACTTACCGCGCTTGTTGGCGAATATCGTTTGGCTACCCAAGATGAAATTCTCACGGCCGGCGCGATACCGGGGTATGCCTCACCGATCGGGGTCACCAACGCTATGATCATCGTTGATTCAATTGTCGCGAAATCCAAAAACTTGGTCGCTGGCGCGAATGAGGGTGGCTACCACCTGCTCAATACGAATATCGATCGGGATTATTCAGCGGACATCATCGCTGATGTGACGTTGATGAACATTGGGGAAGGTTGCCCCTCATGTTCAAGACCGTTATCGAGCAACAAGGCTTTTCAATGTAGCGCTGATCATGTTGTTATCCCTGAGAATATTTTAAAGTTTCTTGCTGAAACTGCTTCGGATGAGAGAGGGTTGAAAATCCCCGCTCCCTTTTCGCCGTTTCAGGTGTATCTCATGAACCTTCCTGGCAGCACAATGGATACCGCTCAGATCGCGAGGGATCTAAATGATCGGCTGGCGGCGGTAGGCATTACTGTGTTACTGGATGTTCGCGATGAAAGGGCTGGCATTAAGTTTAATGACGCGGATCTGATCGGATGCCCCATACGGGTAACCGTTGGTGAGCGCGGATTGCAAAATCAGGAAGTTGAAGTAAAGCCGAGAGCAGGCACCGTGAATAGAATGGTGAAACTTACTGATCTGGAAGCAGTATTACTCGCTCAATTGGCCGCAATGTTGGAAAGAAGTGGAACTTCGCTATGAAAATCCCTATGTCTTCCCCTGACCTAACCGAAGCGGACCGCCAAGCTGTACTGGATGTGATGAACACTCCAATACTAAGCCTTGGTCCGAAAGTTGTGGAGTTTGAAAAAAAAGTTGCCGAATACATCGGCGTTAAACATGCTATCGCGGTTAATTCTGGTACGGCTGGTTTGCACTTGACCGTGCGGGCAGCGGGAATTACAGCGGGGGACAGAGTGGTTACATCACCCTTTTCCTTTGTCGCTTCCACCAATGCTTTGTTGTTTGAAAACGCTGTGCCGATCTATGTAGACGTAGATTATAAAACTGGCAATATCAGCGTTGACCAACTGCGCCAGGCGGTGAAGGATCTTGCCGCCGGGGGCGAAAAGGCAAAAAAATGGCTTCCTCGCAAAAACGCGGGTGAAGGAATGTTGAAGGCGCTCCTACCAGTGGATGTATTTGGCCAACCAGCGGATTACGACCCCATTCTTGAGATCGCCGAGCAGTATCATTTAGAGATCATCGAAGATTCTTGCGAGGCTTTAGGAGCAACCTATAAAGGCAAAAAAGCTGGCTTGTTTGGAAAATACGGCATCTTTGCTTTTTACCCCAACAAACAGATCACTACCGGCGAAGGTGGAATAGTCATCACCAACGATGACACCGCCGCCAATTTGATGAAAGCCCTTCGCAACCAAGGTCGTGCGCCAGGGGATACTTGGCTGTCTCACACTTACCTTGGTTACAACTACCGCCTCGACGAAATGTCTTCAGCGCTTGGAATAAGCCAGATCGCCCGGGTAGATAGTATGATCGCCTGCCGTGAACAGGTTGCTAAATGGTATCTTGAACAATTGGCGGGTGTAGCGGAGATCGAATTACCGATCCTTGCGCCTGAGACCACCAGAATGTCTTGGTTCGTATTTGTCATTCGTTTGGCGAAGAAGATCGACCGTCAGCAATTTGCTTCTAACTTGGAAGCAAAAGGTGTGCCTGTTCGACCATACTTCTTGCCCATCCATTTACAGCCCTATATGGTAGAAAAATTTGGGTATCAACCTGGTGATTACCCAGTTACAGAAGATCTGGGATTGCGCGGCGTTGCTTTGCCTTTTAGTGGTGTAATGACCTTTGAACAAGTTCAGTATGTGTGTGACGTGCTAAAGCAGGAGCTTGCCAGATGATCAGTGAGTTTCCACCCGCTCGAAAGAGAGGGTTGATCATTCATTCCGTTTTGCTCGCGATCGCTTTTGCTTTTATGATTTTTTCGTTGTTCCAGATCATTACGGGGGAGATTGGGATATTCCTAACACTCTATATATTTTTATTGATCCTATCGGGGGTTTTTATCCCGATCTTAGGTTACCGGATCTATGGATTAGCGAAAGCGAACTATTTCCTCGATCGCAATTTTCTACAGATCAACTGGGGAATGAGGAAAGAAAAGATCCCTGTATCAGATATTGAGTGGGTCAAGCATATTTCAGCCTTTCCGGGCGGGGTTAGGATGCCAGTGCTTCGATTGCCTGGTGGTATTTTAGGGGATCTGGTCGATGCCAACCTTGGCAGGGTGGAGTACTTAGCTGCTGATGAGGAGAACATGATCCTTGTTGGCACCGCGAGAAAAGTTTTCGCGGTTTCTCCGGAAGATACCACTCATTTTATGCAGGCATTTAATCGTATCTTCGAAATGGGTTCTTTGGAGATCGGTCAGGGAAACTCTCAATATGTTTCGCTGGTGATTGTCAACGCTTGGAGCTCACCCATCAACCGTTTCGTTTGGATCCTCAACCTTTTGCTAAACATTGGTTTTTTTCTTTGGGTTTCCCTGCTCGCGCCTGGTTTTCGCACTATCTCTCTTGGTTACAACCCACTTAACAATACCTACAATATGGTCCCAGGTCAGCAGTTGATCCTCCTACCTACGGTCAGCATCGCGACCTCTATCGCCGCATTTATTCTTGGTTTGGTTTTTTACCAGAGCGCGCACCACAAAGTATTAGCCCAAGTAGTTTGGGTCACAAATATCGCTAACACATTGTTCTTTCTCGCTTCGTTGATCTTCATCCTACCTACAGGGACAATTTGATGCCGCAATTCATATTTGGATTTCTTTCAGCTGTTGCCATCGGGTTTTCCGCCTACAAACTACGAACTTTGAATTTCTCAGGGTTCTTAGCCTCCGTGTTTGTGGGTACCGTAGTTTTTGGTTTAGGCGGTTGGCAATGGGCGATCGTGTTGATGGTGTTCTTTATTTCTTCCAGCGTGCTTACAAAAGCCTTTAAAAAAAGAAAATTGAACCTGAATGAAAAATTTTCCAAAGGTGGAAGACGCGACTGGGGGCAAGTTTTTGGGAACGGTGGCTTGGCGACTTTTTTTGTTCTGCTACACGCCATCCCAATTTTCGCTGAATCCAGTTTCTTTTGGTATGCCTTTGTGGCAACACTGGCCGCGGTAAACGCGGATACTTGGGCAACCGAGATCGGTGTGCTCAACCCTTATCCGCCGCGAATGATCACTCGATTGAGCGAGGTCGTGGAAAAAGGGACATCTGGCGGGGTATCGGTGTATGGCAGCCTGGGATCTTTGATCGGCTCGGGTATTATCGGTTTGATGGGTGTGTTACTTTCCCCGTACCCCATAGGATCTGGGTTACTTACCTTTGTTATTTTGACCGGTTCCGGTTTTATGGGGTCGTTGTTCGATTCCTTGCTCGGCGCGACGGTACAGGCGATCTATTACTGCCCTAAATGCGAAAAGGATACGGAACGCTTCCCAGTGCATACGTGTGGAACCAATACCAAGATCATTCGCGGTTGGCCGTGGT
>CAIRYE010000492.1 GCA_903882765.1 uncultured Anaerolineae bacterium | reverse complement strand
TGGGAGATCGAATAAGGATGAAGGATCTTACCAACGATAAAAATGTCTTCATCCGTTCGCTTGCCTCGCGCGGTTCTCTAGGCGGGCTGTCGTTTTCCACAACCAACATTGCCAAAGTTTTTGATGCTGTAGGGTACTCCGTAATTTTGATCGAAACCGTTGGGGCCGGCCAAAGTGAGGTTGAAATTGCCCGCCTTGCCCACACAACATTGGTAGTAGAAGCCCCCGGAATGGGCGATGATATCCAGGCCATCAAAGCTGGTATTCTCGAAATTGCCGATATATTGGTGATCAACAAAGCTGATAGGGATGGCGCCGAACAAACAGAAGCCGCATTGCGCGCTATGCTCAACCTCGACCACCCAAACAAGGCGATTTTTCATCATAACAAGCTGATCGACATCTCTGAAACCCAACCTCAAACTGACCAAGAATTATGGATCCCCCCCATCGCAAAAACCATCGCGACAGAAGGGGTTGGTTTTGAAAACCTAGTTGTACAGATCTCCAAACATCTCGATCATTTAAAAATATCGGGCGGGTGGGAAATTAAAGAAAGAGAAAAGGTTTTTACTGATCTCGAAAAATTGCTGCGAAATGCACTTTACCAAAATTTTATGGATACTATCTCCGCCGAAACCTTCAACGAAATCATTAAGGACCTTGAATCACGTAAAATTTCTCCTCAAGTTGCCCTTGGTAAGCTACTCGGAAGCTCCTCTGTAAATTAATGGTATTTAATGTTTTTTTATGTAAAAAGGTGGATTTCTTCAAAGATTCTATTTTTTATAGATATACTTAGAATGGAAACTTTACTAAAATTCTAGATTGGGTAGGGTATTTTATGATCCATCACACACATCGCGACTTGAATCTTTACAGAGGTATCAAATTGTATGCCGGTACTGGTTCGCCTGAACTCTCCCAGCGTATCGCGGAATACGTAGACGCTCCCCTGTGCGGTCGTGACATTATTCAGTTTCCCAACGAAAATTTATTCGTTAAACTTCATTCCAGCGCGCGCGGGCAAGATGTTTATGTAATTCAAAACACATCATCCCCTGTTCACCGTAACTTGATGGAGTTGTTGATCCTAATTCAAACCCTGAAATTGGATTCAGCCGCACGAATTACCGCGGTCATCCCTTATATGGCTTACTGCCGATCAGATAAAAAAGACCAACCCCGAGTACCGATCACGGCCCGGCTGGTTGCCGATATGCTTGAAGTTGCTGGCGCTGATCGATATATGATCCTTGACCCCCACGCTGGGCAAGTACAAGGATTTTTCTCCATCCCAGGTGATGTACTCACCGGATTCCATTTGATCTCCAATCATCTTCGAACTTTGCTTCCCGGAATGATCGACCCCGTGGTAGTTACTGTTGATCTGGGCTTTGCCAAAAAGGGCCGCAATATCGCGGCTGAGCTCAATGTTCCGATCGCGTTCATTGAAAAAAGACGTTCCGCCAACGATGCCAAAGCGCAGGCTCTGTCGGTGATTGGTGACGTTATGAACCGAGATGTGATCCTAGTGGATGACGAGATCGATACAGGTGGTTCTATTTGCCAAGCCGTTAACCTATTGAAAGAAAGTGGCGCGAAAAACGTATTTGTTATCTGCGTTCATCCCATTTTCTCAGCCAACGCCGCAGAAAAATTGGCAGCCTTGCCTGTCAAGCAATTTATTACTACCGATACCGTCCCGATCCCTGCTGAAAAAGCAGCTCTTTTACAAGATCGCTTGACCATCCTTACCATCGCCCCCCTCGTTGGGGAAGTGATCTTGCGGGCCCATGAAGGCCGCAGCGTGGGTGAGATG
>CAIRYE010000491.1 GCA_903882765.1 uncultured Anaerolineae bacterium | reverse complement strand
GACCAAGTAGCCATTCTCGGCAACATCTAAAGCGGCTTTGAGCAGATAGTGGAAGAGATCGCGATTACGGATGAAATGGTCGGAAGGTAAGATCGCCATCTTCGCGTTTGGATCGCGCTTGTAGAGGACCGCAGCGGCTAAGCCAACTACGGATGCTGTGCCGCGTGGACCGGGTTCAATGATGAAGTTTTCTTCAGGGATCTCGGGAGCCTGTAAACGCATCTCGCGAGCCTGTTCTTCAACGGTAACGACCAATATTCGATCGGGGCTGAATAAATTCTCCAACCGGCTGACCGTGCTTTGGAAGAGCGTTTCGTTTCCTATCAAGGGGAGTAGTTGTTTTGGCCGCTCTTTGCGTGAAACCGGCCAAAGCCGAGTACCACCACCACCAGCCATGATTACCGCATAAGTATGTTCGGTCATATGATGTCATTTCTCCGTTGTGAAAGGAATATTGTGGATGAATTACCGTATTAAACTGAAAAAATAGGATAACAAACCTACCAATCATTCATATTAGAAAAACTTACAAGCGTGGCGTCACCCTGTTTTTGATAAGTTTAACAGAAATTTATTCAATCGGCAAACCAGTTTGATCACCTTCCACCTTACGGTACCGCCGTACAATTAATCGGAATGACCTGTGGTATATTGAAATTACATAAAGAAAGAAATTGGAACATGGTCTTTTTTTGATGCTATCAATGTCATCACCCTAAGATACTTTTTATCTGTCGAAAGAAGTTTTGCACCTAAAAACGAAATCTGGCTTTGTAAAGCAATAATTGATTGGAAGCAATTCATGATCCACGTTTTTAAGATAAATTATTTTAAATGAAGAAGGCCAGCTGTGACAATAGATTTTCAATGCTAGATAGATTAAAATATCAGCTGCGGCTGTAATAATTTAACTGCTAGTTTGCAAACGGAACGCCACTGTTTTACAATATTTTGAGCCGTTCCAAATTTTTTTATAATAACTACTAGACCAATATAACTTTCAGAAAAATAAATTATGAAAATACTATTCCTCGGTACACACGGACAATTCAATATTGGTGACGAATTATTGCTGGAAACATTTTTGGCCCAACTTGGCGCTGAACATCAATATGCTGTTAATTCCTATGATCCAGCGTTCACGCAAAAAGCCATGCGACCAAAATTCAATGTGGAATCGTTCCATACAACTCGTGAGCTACCGCGGTTCTTAAAGTATTTGATTACTTCTGATCTTTTGTTTTTTGGCGGTGGAAGCATCATCAAGGAACTTTACGCCAGCGTGGGGAGAAACCCCTACTCTACTTTATTAATGATCCTGGCTACGGTCACCTTTGCTAAGCAGATCGCTAGAAAACGAGTGGCAATGAGCAACATTGGGGTTGGCCCGATCATGACTCCTCGCGGAGAACAACTCGCCCGATGGATCCTTCGTCAGGTGGATTTTCTTTCGGTGCGAGATATCAAGTCGATGAATACTGTGCTCAAACTTGGCATCCCCGCTGAAAAAGTACTTCTGGTTCCTGATGCTGTTTTCGCGAACTCCGCCGATGTCTTCCTCACAAAAGAGAGTACGATTCAGCCGAGGCAAGGGAAAACACGGATCGCCCTCAATTTAAACTACGATATCGAAAACCGCAACGCGTGGGAACCATTTTTGGACAAGCTCGTTTCCGCGTTGACGAAGCTCAATGAAATGAACCCGATTGAAATTCACGCGTTACCGATGCAGAGCAAGTTCAAAGAGAACGATGATCTTTCTGTTTTGAAAAATTTTTCAACCCGAATTCCAAATATCCCATTCCAACTTCATGACCCTCAGACCGCCCAGGAAGCCGCAGAGGTAATGGCAGGTTGTGATCTGATCGTGGCTGAACGCCTTCATACCCTGGTGATCGCCTCGATCATAGGGCTGCCATTTTTTGGCTTGGTTTATGATGTAAAAGTTCAAGAGCTGGTAGATTACCTTGGGATGTCTGATCATAGTATAAATATTAACCAACCCTTTGATTTAGCACCATTGTATGAAGGGATCGATACGGTAATAAAGAATTCACCTTCGATCCGGGAGCATCTACTAACGCGCAGCACTCTTCTTCGGGCAAAACTAACAACTTATTTCGATGACCTCAAAACTAAAATTTTCGTTCCGTAATTGGCGATCCCTTTTTCATCGCGGTGACAACCAGCCCCATCCCGCAGATGATGGTGAAACTCCTATCATCGATCCGTCTGAAAAAGAGAATGACCTAACTGTACGACGTATTATTTTAGTAGTTGGTTTGTGCTATTTCCTTTTTTCTTTTTTTATGTTTCGCAATGTAATCGCGAGTATCCCTTCCGTTCTGAGGGGAGAGGCTGTGATCAATGGGGATGAACTGGTCCCTTTCTTTAATCCAAACAGCCAATTGATCGACCAGGCTGCTGGAAAATTTAATCAACTGACCAACGGCTACGAGTTCCGGGTGCGGTACGCTATCCTCACTACGTGGATGCGATATTATAAGATCCTTCCCTTTGCGATACCCATTGTTATCCCAAGCATCGCGTTCGCGGCATTTTTGGTATCCGCTTGGCTGATCAGCAAGATCCTACCCCAATACAAACCCAAGATCATTTACCCGATCACCGCCGCCCCGGTATTAGTGCTATTTCTCATTTTAGATTATTCCAAGATCGCGCATTTTTACACACTGATCTTGGGATTTTCGATGTTCGTAATATCGATCGAACTGGTAACATACGGCATCATCTTCCCGCAGAAAAAACCATATGTTCCAATTCTCATCGCGTGCGTCGTCACCTTATTTAATCCGGCTGTGCATTACTTAGTACTTTTTGCCCTCTACATGGCGTTGGCAGTAGCGGTTTTGATCTTGATCGATAGTATTGAAGTAATTAAGAACGGAACTTGGAAGGTTATTTACCAACCATTATTGTGGTTGGGCGGTGCCAAACGATTTTTTAAGAACTGGCGCAGGGAAGTGGTAGAGGTTCGGTTTTGGCGTTGTGTTGGCGCGTTCCTCATACTTGCCGTTTTTACATTGGCCCCTTATTACGTTCTTGTTAAAGTTTACTTTTTAAAAGGTGTTGAAAACCTTTCCGAGACGGTCCCAGCTGATTACTACTTTATCCAAGATGCCTCGATCTCGTTATCTCACGTTCTGGCCTTTGATATGGCAGGGATCATGGATAAAGAATTGACCGGTGATTACCTCGCAAAAGAGCCCCGCTGGCCAAATTTAATTTATACGATCATTATGTTCCTTCCTTTCTTTTTCAAACGAATTAAGAATGAAGTGTTCAACACAAAACCTCTGAAGGCGTTTTTTACCATTGCGTACACCACAACCCTTTTTTCAATTTGGGCTACGCTGGGCTATTCTGACCCGCCCTGGTTTCCGACTTTCCATCGGGTTTTTCAATTCACCAGCCAGTTTGCGGGAAGTACACGTACCTTTGTTGGAGATATCATCGTTCAACTGTTGGGCACCATCATTCAGGTGCTACGCTTCCCCCATCGATTTGAATTCCTGCTCTTTATGATGGGGTGTGTTTTGATACCGATCGGCATTATTTGGCTATACCAAACCTGGATCGATCACGGATTTGGTGAGATCGGCCGGGTCTTGACCGGAAAAGACAAGAAAAATATTTCTACTGAAGGCATACAGAGCAGTACCCAACAGAACGAAGCTGGTGTAAAAAAAGAACCGCGTTGGATCGTGACAATTTTTGTGGTTTTGTTGGTTCTGGTACCGCTGTTCTCGAACGCAAATTATCGGCTTGTTTTCTTTTCAGGTGATTTTCATGAATTTTTGACCGCCTACCCGGTTGGCCCGCTGAGAGAAGTCAAGGAAGCGTTACTTCAACTTCCACCTGGCAAGGTGGTCGTCCTTCCCCCTACTGAAACCGCAAAATCGGTGGTGGACATTAATGGCGTTGAACACAAGTTCATCGATAAATTCTATATTTATTACTTGGACCTTCCAAGTTTTTATTATGGGCTTACTGGCGACTCAGATAACAAGCATGAATTCTTTTTGTTGTTGCGCGCGATGTATTATCAACAATCTTGGTGGGTAAATATCATGCGTGATCTGAACCTGCGGTATATTGTGGTGAATAAAAGCTTGATGGCAAATACGGTTGGCGGGCAAGAGTATTTACGCGAGGTGGAGAATATCCTCATCCCGGAGTTGGACAAACAAAATGCCTATGTAAAGAAACTTTTGGAAAACGAAAGCTTTGTATTGTATGAGTTTACTGATCTACCCACAGCAAACCGCGTGCCACTTTATTTGGATGTTAGCTGGAATACCTTCATCCAGATCCTGTCCTCTAACCTTGAACTTACCCGTTATTATGATATTCGTTACCCAATGGTGGTTGGCGACCTAGAAGAATACGAGAGTTTGACCCTTGTAACGAGCAACGAACATGATTCGGCGTTAGATATTTACAAGAAACATACCCCAAAACAATTCTTTACTCCAAATAGCACCATTCTGCCATTCTCGCCGGATCTTATCTCTAGCTCGTATTATCTTTCACCGATGTTCAGGCTTTTTCAATTTTTTTCGGATAGCAAATATAACCGTTTAAATATGATCACGCCCGGATTATGGGGAACGATACAGGGAAGTTTTCTTGGGGTACCTCGAGAAACAACCTTGCGCATGGATGTTAATTTTCCCGATGAGGGAGAGTATCATTTGCTGATGCGCGGTGCGGCATCAGCCGTGGATGTTGAAATCACTTCTAAATTATTTCCAGAACCCATTTCTATGGTTCTTGCTTCCTCCCCCCAAAACTTGGCTTTCTTTGATAAAAAGCTGGTGTTCTCCTCATCACGAACCCCCATGGATATGAGCGAGTATTCTCCGAGCGAGATCGGAAAACTGATCCCATCGGATGTGGTTGTGGTTAATTATGAATATCAATATTTTGATTTAGGCACTGTCTCCGCCAATAAAGGGCAATATCCAATTTATTTCAAGAAATTAAATAATGCCCCGTTCTTGGTTGAAGGACTTTTGATCATACCTGAAGAAGAATATCAAACGCTAGCGCTTCCGGCAAATGTTACGGTAATTGACAAGAACGAATTGTGCTGTGGGTCGGTGATTTTTCAAGGCGCAAATCCCTAATAGGTATTCTTGAGGTGGGTCATTCTGCAAAGTAATACTTAGCATTTATATTTGATTTTTGAGATCATTTTTTGAACAAGTATTGGGGTAGAAGTTATAATAGTTTATTTGATATTATTAATTTAAAGAATCTTTTCTAACCTTGGATAATCGGTTCTTTATAACCTATTCTTGCTTTTAGATTTTTACAAGAGTATAGGATATATAATAAAGTCGTCACTTATGAATAAAAAATATATTCGGATCATAATTTCCGCAGGCGGATTGGTTTTTGTCGCAATTCTACTTTTTGTAGCACTGCAATTTTTGCTCGCCCCAAAACAACCTGTATCCACGTACGAAGTTCCATATGCGCAGAGTTTTGATGATGTTAATTTAAAGCGCTGGTTTTTAGAGTCTGGCGTTTGGACGATCCGCGAAGGAACATTACTTCAAACCGTTGGCGGAGAAGACGCTGCCCAACTATTCGTTCCGCTCAAAGTTCCTGAAGACCAACCTTACCATGCCAGCGTTTATATCACATTGAAAAAAGACAGTAAAAATGTTGGGATGACCTTCAACGCGCAATATCCTGACATGGTGGGGAAACAACATCGCGTCTATATCAGCAGAATTAATCCGACCACACTAGAACTTGTGTCGGGATATGTAGATGAATCGGGTACTTTTGTTACCCAGGTACAGGTTCCACTTACTTTAAATACGACAGAATTTCGCCTCGATGTTTATGTGTATAGCAAATCCTACTTGGTTCAAGTCAACGGCCAACGTTTGATCGAAAATCGACCACTTATTTACAATAACGGCATGATCGGCTTTTATTCTCTGGGCCCAGTGATCTTTGATTCTTATAAGCTTACGGCCGCGCAAAGCGAAAACCCAGGCGATATGGTTTATAACAGTGATTTTGACCAAGACCCTGGTGGAGCCGGATGGGTGCCGATCAGCGGGGCTTGGCAGATCGAATCCAAGCAAATGATGCAAAGTGACCCCACCGTAAGCGATGCCGCCATTGGTTATGAGGCAAGCACCTTCGAGAATTATACGATCCAATCCACCTTCAACCATCTCAGCGGGCAAGGCGGCGGGCTGTTGTTCAATATGCCGTCGCCATACCAAATACGTGGAGCGCAAGTTGTTCGGTACTCTGATGAAACCGATTCGCTCATATGGGGCTTTTACGACGACCAAGGTGCTTTTAACCGGCAGGGGTTTGTAAATGTTCCACCCGCCTCTACCGATGAACATGAAATGAAAATTTTCTCGGGTGATAATAGTTACGATATTTATCTCGACAATCAAGTACTAGCTCGAGATGTGCCATTGCAAAGTATACAGGGATCGGTAGGTTTAATTTCCTCGCATAGTTCCACTGGCTTCACAAGCGTGGAAGTTTTCCCATTGTTTGGGGGTGGCGCGGCCGGAATGGAAACAAATGCTCCAGATAGTAAGAGCACCCCAACTCCTGAATCTTCCGCAGCGGTGGTGGCGCCAATCCCAACCGCTTTGCCAGCTTCAACTCAGGTACTGTCAACACCTATTCCAATTGATACTAAGAATATTTCTTCTGGCGCTTCATCGCCATTCCAAGGGGTTTTCGATGGATCAGTTTCTGACGCAGGGTGGACGATCGTAAAGGGTAATTGGACTTTTTCGAATGGAAATTTCGTTGAATCAAAAGTGGATGGTTTTGATTTTTCAGCAATTTATAACAAAACCGCCTTCCAAAATTTCAGCATGCAAGTGGGGCTTACTCACAATCAGGGGAGCGGCGCTGGCTTGCTCTTTAATATGCCCTATAACGATCGATTGACCGGCGCATCGATGGTGCGATATTCTGATAATCGTGATAACGCCATTATGTGGGGGTATTTCGACGAAACTGGAGTGTACAAAAGCCAGGGATATGCGGAGGTTGCGCACGCCGGCACCGACCGGCATACGATCAGGATCGTCAGTGGAAAGACATCTTTTAGTATTTATGTAGATGATCGGCTGTTGGTTCAATCCGTACCCTATGGTTCTACTCATAACTTTGGCTATATAGGTTTACTCACTTCTCGCGCCAGCGCTTCCTTTGATGAAGTTACAGTGGATGGTGTTGGAGCCTTGTTTAAGGGCACCTATACCCAGCTGGATGGTTTCAGCGACCAACGTGTTATCAGCGGTAAATGGGAACTCTCCAACAATAAGGCTATACAAACTGTGTCTGATCCGGCGGATTATATTTGGAATACGGGTGTTCAAGCTTCTCAATACACCATCACCGCGAACATCGCGCTTCCTGATTCGGTTTCTTCCGGCGCGGGTTTTATTTTCCATATGTCCGAACGTGGTACGAAGAAGAACGCCTACATCATTCGGTTGAAAGATGGAGGAAAGTCCATCTGGTGGGGGTCTACTGATACAGCAGGAAAATTTGTTGGGCAGGGTTCATCGGAGATCGCCGACCCAAAAAGAAACGTGGCACTAAAAATTATTGTTAATCTCGATAAGATGACCGTATTCATTAACGACAAGCAAATTGTCGCGGATGTCCCTCTTCCTTCACAGGATGGATGGGTGGGCTTATTAGCTTATGGCGGACCCGTTACCTTTACAGATGTGAAGCTGGAAGTTGAGAAATGAAAAAGCTGCCACTCTGGGTCACTATTCCCTTACTCGCATTTACGATCAGCCGGTTGCTCATTTTTGGTGTGGGTATTTTAGCGGATACAATGCTGCCCACCGAAGAAGGGCATTGGATCGCCGATAAGAATAGTGTTTTTCTATCGACTTGGGCAAAATGGGATAGCCAATATTATTTTGATATCGCTTCGAATGGGTATTGGTACAACCCGGGTCATCAAAGCAATGTAGCCTTCTTTCCCCTCTACCCGGTATTGATGAGGGTGGTTTCAATCCCTTTTGATGAGAATGTGATCTTTGCCGGATTCTTGATCAGCAATCTTGCTTTTTTCGGCGCGCTGGTTTTTCTTTACTTACTAACGGAACTGGAGTTTGACGCTGCTTCCGCCAAACGGGCCGTCATATATTTAGCCTTTTTTCCTACCTCGTTTTTTTTCTCCAGCGTTTATACCGAGAGTTTATTTCTGCTCTTCGCGGTTGGTACGATGTATTTCGCTCGAAAACACAAGTGGATGACCGCGGCGATATTTGGAATACTCACCTCCGCCACACGTAATTTAGGTGTTTTGATGTGGGCCATGGTCTTGTGGGAATGGCTTCGAGTTCAAGGGTGGACACTTTCCGCCATCTACAAAAAAGAAACCTGGATCAATCTTTTACAAGGGATCAAACAAAATTGGTACGAAGTGCTGATCATATCGTTGATCCCGTTAGGTTTACTTGCCTACCTGCTATTTCTCCAACTTAATTTCCAACGCCCAATGGCGTTTATTGAAGTTCAGGCCGCTTGGGGCCGAATAAATATTGGGCCGATCCTCGTAATAAAAAACAATATTATTGGGCTAATAACGGGTGAAATCAATAAAGGGTGGTTGACCCGATTATGGAATGTTTCCAGCTTACTGATCTTTCTTGTGATCGTACCATTTATTTGGGTTAAGATCGGGGAAGGTTACGCGATCTTCGTTTTGATCATGATGCTAGTTCCAGCCTCTAGCGCGGTTGGTAGTATTTTCCGCTATGTGTTGGGGGCTTTTCCTGCCTTTATGATATTTGGTTGGTGGGGACGGCATGAAGTGGTTGACCGCACTGTAAGTATGACATTAGCGGTTTTGCTTGGGGTTTATGTCGCGATCTTTGTTAATTGGATCTTTGTCGCTTAAGTTTTATTGAAAACAGGAGCTTGCTCCTTCCAACCTATTTAGGAGTTACCTATGCCCTACGAAAATTACGCCCGCTGGAAATCGAACCTGAACGACACCTTGCCAAAATTATCCATTGTTATACCTGCCTACAACGAACGAGAACGTATCGTCGCGACCATAGGCGCGATCGCCTCCCACGTTTCTGACTTAGGGTTTGCTTGGGAAATGCTGATCGCTGACGATGGATCGAAAGATGATACCGTCCAGATCGTTGAGGATCTTGGATTGGTCAATTTGATGGTACTCAGGGCACCAAAAAATGGGGGCAAGGGAAGCGCCGTTCAACGCGGCATGTTAGCCTCCAAAGGCGCGTTTGTCCTTTTTGCTGATGCTGATAACTCAACGCCTATTGAGGAAGTATCCAAACTTCTACATAAACTTGAGCTGGAAGGGTATGACGTAGCGGTTGGTTCTAGAGCCGCTGAAGGTGCCGAGGAAGGGAAAAAATCGATCTTTCGAAAAATTCTCAGCGGAGGTTTACGCTGGATAGTGAAAAATATATTCCGCATTGGTGTCAAAGATACGCAATGTGGTTTTAAAATGTACACTCGCGAAGCCGCGCAGAAACTTCATTCCAAACAGACCATTATGGGTTTTTCTTTCGACCTCGAAATTTTATATCTCGCATCAAAATTCGGTTACAAGATCGCTGAAGTGCCGGTATCCTGGATCGATGCCCCAGGTTCCAAAGTGGATACTCGCAAAGAAGTTCAGCGCTTTTTACGAGATCTATATCTAATAAAATTGAATGACCTTCGGGGCGTTTACCGATAAGTGAGGAAAATTTAATGCGAATTGCTATTATTACTACCCATCCACCATCCAAAGGCTCTCTTAACGAGTATGCTTTCCATTTTGTTCGCTTTTTAAAAACAAAGGTGGAAGATGTTAAGGAAATCATACTATTGCTAGATGAGTTGCCCTCTGGGGAATCCTATTCGTTTAGCCAAGAGCCGGACGAAGTCCCAATCAGATGTATCCCGTGTTGGAAATTTGGAGCGATAGATAATGTGTTCCGAATTACAAAGGCGGTCAAAGAAGTTATCCCAGATATTGTCTTGTTCAATATTCAATTTGCTTCCTTTGCGGATAAAAAAATCCCTGCAACGTTGGGATTAATGACTCCATGGGTATTGAAAAGGTCTGGTTTCAATGTTGCCGTCCTTATTCATAACATTATGGAAACAGTCGATCTAAAATCCGCCGGCTTTGGCAGTAACTCGTTGGTTGTTGGTATTATCCGATTGGCTGGCAACATTGTTACAAGGTTCATCCTTTCGGCAGATCTTGTGGCAGTCACAATTCCAAAATATGTGGAGATCCTGGAAAGAAAGTATGGCGCGAACAACGTTTTACTTGCGCCTCATGGATCTTTTGAAGAACCGACCGATACGCAACCTAGCCCAATGCCAGGCGGACAGCCAACCATAATGACCTTTGGGAAATTTGGCACGTACAAAACCGTTGATCTACTGCTACAAGCGCACGAGTATTTACAGAAAAACCATCCTGGGTTGCGGCTGGTGATCGCTGGAACCGATAGCCCAAATGCCGCTGGTTATTTAAAGAAAATGCAAGAAAAATTCTCGTACATAACCAATGTGGAATTTACGGGTTATGTCGCTGAAGAAGATGTGGCGCGAATCTTTGGTGAAGCGTGGGTGGTTGCCTTTCCGTACACATCCACAACCGGTAGTTCGGGCGTACTCCACCAAGCTGGGGGATATGGCAAAGCAGTCGTTCTGCCTAAACTAGGAGACCTCGCCGAGCTGGTTCTGGAAGAAGGTTATGATGGCGAGTTTTTTGAGCCAACAGATTGGAAGAGCCTTGCTGATGCTATCGCTCGTGTGATCGATGATCCTGATCGGCAAATGGAGATAGGCCTTCGTAATTACACTGCGGCCAATGGCCTGCCTATCACCGAAGTAGTAGATTGGTATTTAATTCATTTTCAAGAACTATTAAAACGTAAATAGGTGAAAAAATGGAAATTGTAAAACAAGAAAATGGTTCCTTTTCAGTATTAAAGCTCAAAGGTCGTTTTGACGCGCATGAAGCAGAACCAGTAAACACCTGGCTGCAGGCGCAGGTAGAAAAACAATGCGTAAATATCATCGTCAACCTTGAAGGTGTCAATTTTGTTGATTCCACAGCTTTATCAACACTCGTTCGCGGTTATAAAAAATGTCGTGAGAATAATGGCACCTTGCGTTTATGCTCACTTCAGCAGCCCGTTCGGGTCATTTTTGAATTGACTCGCCTCGACAAAGCCTTTGATATTTTTGAAACTGAAGAAGAAGCAAGCGTGGCTATTTAGAAGATCATGCTCGCTTCTCAAATGGTAAATTCAGCCGAAAGATTTTATAAACTCGCCAGCATATGGATAAATTTGGGGGCGACTCAAGTGCAATTACTTGATGAGGATCTGGTTTTAGTATCGATCCCGGAGGAATTCACGCCCTCGAAGTCAATGCTGAGCGTGCAATCGCGCGTTTCGACTTTAGCCCTTCGAATTTCCGGCCTCACTGGTGATGCGTGGAGCTCCATAGCTGAATCAATGCTGGATGGCTTAGGCAGCTTGCTTACCATTGAATCTGAAATGAAGGATCTAACCGCTGCCTTGGTAGAAACACAAGATAGACTTGTTGCCATTTACGAACTAACCCAGGCAACTCGGCGCACCCTTGATATCCCTGCCCTCATGGAATTATTGGTAAAGGAATCTAAAACCCTTTTTGACGCGGATGGCGGTCTCGCAATCCTTAAGGAAAAGGGGCAAAAACCAATTTTCCATCAAATATCCGATAAATATTTAAGCCAAACTGAGTTAGAAGCATTAGCCGCCCTTTTTCACAAAGATCAGAACCGTTTTGTGATAAACGACCCTCATCTACTACCGCCTGGCATTCACAATTTGATGATGCTTTCCTTACCAGTAAGAGATAAAGTGTCCGCTTTGTTCGGGGTTTATAACTCAAAAACCGATTTCACATCGCCAGATATCAAACTCGCCCAAGCCATAGCCGGGCAATTAGGCGCTCAATTTGAGAATACCTACTTACATTTGGAATCACTTAGAAGGGTGCGACTGGAAGCAGAAATGGACATTGCGCGACAGGTCCAAATGAATATTCTGCCACAGAATGTTCCGATCATTGATGGATTGGATATTTACGCTATGTCGGCTCCCGCATTTGAAGTGGGTGGAGATTTTTTCGATGTGATCGAACGGTCTAAAGATTCTCTGGTCTTGACGGTTGGAGATGTAACAGGCAAAGGGATGCCATCGGCTCTTTTGATGAGTATGACCCATACGGTCATTAAATCGGCGTCGAGGATGATGCCTTTCAATTTTCCTCATCAAGTTCTTGATCGTCTGAATTTCGATCTTTTTTCTGATTTTTCAAATGTTGGTATGTTCGCCACTGTTTTTTTTGGAACTTTTGATCGAACCAATTCTGTTTTATCATTTAGCAATGCAGGTCAAAGCCCAATATATCATATTCCGAATGGACAAGAGCCGGTTTTGCTTGAAGCGCAGGATGTACCCGTAGGCGTTTTAACTGAAAACGCCTTCTCAACTCAGAAAATCCAATTTTCGAATGGCGATATTTTCGTAATTGCGACAGATGGGTTTCCAGAAGCTCGTAATACATTTGATGAAATGTTCGGATACGAAAGAATGAAAAACTCGCTATCAAAATCACGTAATCTTTCCGCGAAAGAAATGGTGGAATCACTTCTCGCTGACGTGAATTCTTTTTCAGCTTCGAAACTGCAAGAAGATGATCAAACCATCATTGTGGTAAAGGTAAATGATATGGATCGAACAAAACAATTTCTTATTCCAGCAACGTTTGAGGACATTCGAATTCCTGCTGAATATTTGCGGGCTCTATTAGTTAAAGCCGCCCTTGATGAAAGCATAATTAATGGTTGTGAGCTTGCGGTACAGGAGCACCTGACAAATCTAGTTGAACATGCTTATGTAGGAAATTCGGACAACACCATTACCATCAACATCACCTGCGATGAAAATCAGGTTATGATCGAAACGATTGACAAAGGCAAGCCAGTTAATGTTGACCTAAGCAAGGTAAAAATGCCCAATCCAATGGACTTAGCTGAAGGTGGTTATGGTTTAGCCATCATACAATCGCTTATGGACGATGTTACCTACAACACGAATAACGGCAGAAATACGTGGCAATTAATCAAATTCATCCACCGCACCCCATGAAAAGAGGAATTTAATGGCTCTAGAGGTTTCAACTAATGAAAAGGTAATCAAGATCGTCACAATCTCATTGAAGGGTAGATTTGATGCTTTTGAAGCCCCCGCAATTCGGAAAATATGTGATGAATACATCGCGAATGACTTTATCCATTTTGTCTTTGACCTAACAGATATCAGTATGTTAGATTCAGCTGGCCTAGCTGTTTTGGTGAGTGCTTTAAAAAGAACCCGATTACAGAACGGAAACGTGCGGTTGGTTTGGCCAAAAGCTGAAGACGCGGCCCGTATCTTAAAGCTAACCAAGTTTGACCAGGTGTTTGCGTTGATCAAACTTTCTGAGGTTATCCCGGTTGGTTTTTAACCTTTCTTTGGGATGTTAGGAGACGTTTATGGCTAGTATCTTGATCGTGGAAGACGACAAAAACAACCAACATATTTTGACCTATATATTAACAAAAGCCGGTTTTACCACAATTAGTGCTGAAAACGGTGCTACAGCGCTAGAGATCCTTGGTAGAACAGTCGTTGATCTTGCCATCGTCGATTTTGCTATGCCCATCATGAATGGAATATCGCTGCTAAAGCGTATCCGCGAAACCGAAAATATCAAGCACCTACCTATCATCATTCTTACTGGGAGTGGTGATGATGAAGAGAGGATCGTTGCTGAGTCAGTAGGGATTCAAGGGTTTTTAAACAAACCAGTGAGTTCGAAAATTATCCTAAAGGCAGTTACCGACGCGCTAACGACCAATGCAAAAAGTTAGGGATTTGCTTCGTTCTAAGATCGCTTCCGCGAGCGCTCTCTTATTGATCAGCATGACGGTTGTTAATGCTGGCAATTATGTTTATAACCTCATTATGGGGCGCTGGTTAGGGCCTTCTCTCTTCGCGGATCTATCATTGATCGTAACTTTGCTACTGATAGTTACTTTTATTACCGCGCCAATTCAAATGACCACCGCGCGATATTCAGCAATTTATACAGCCAGCGGAGATAACGAGACACTTGCGTCGATCCGGCAGTTTATTTGGAGGATCGCGGCAGGGTTTGGAATTGCTCTAACAATTTCCTTCGTTGTGTTTGCTCCGGCTCTAAAAAATTTCTTTCATACGCAATCAGAAATTCCCTTTATTATTTTTGGGGCCGCAATTCCTTTTAGCCTATTGCAAGGTGTTGAGCGCGGTATCATTCAGGGTCAGACCCGCTTTAAGATATTAGCCCTAAGTTACCAACTCGAAATGTGGACACGCTTGTTGGTTAGTATCACACTGGTTTCGCTTGGGCTCTCAGTGAATGGGGCGGTGATAGGAATCAGTTTATCTTTTTTCTTTACTTGGTTGATGGCCAGACTGGCTGTGAAAGGTCTTTTTACCAAACAAACCATTACAAAAGAAGTGCGCAATGGCATTATCGCCTTTTCACTCCCAGTCCTTTTATCGCAACTAGGCCAAATACTCATCAATAACAGCGATGTTATCTTGGTAAAGCGGTTTTTTGACGCGGATATAGCTGGGCAATACGCCGCGCTGGCGCTTATTGGCCGAATCGTATTTTTTGCCACTTGGTCAGTTGTTACAACCATGTTCCCAATTGTGGCGCAAAAACAAAAGATGGGCGAACCTCATGGGCATTTGCTTTGGTTGTCCATCGGTATTGTGCTGGCAGTCTCTACACCTATCGTTTTGTTGACCTTTTTTATTCCTGAATCGATCGTAAGCGTTTTGTTCGGACCCCAATATCTTGAGGTCGCGCCGCTTCTGTGGTTATACGCCCTTGCCACTTCAATGTACGCGTTGGCAAACGTGATCATTAATTACAGATTATCTCTAGGCAAAGGCAGGGAAACCCGTTTTGCTATTGCCGCGGGAATCGCACAAGTTTTGGGAATCATACTATTTCATAAATCTCCCACCCAGGTTGTTACTGTTCAGGTCATCGTAATGGCAACCTTATTCGTAAGCTTGCTTTTTTGGAATTATATAAATCGATCTTCAGAAGAAACTAATTCAATAGTGGTAGAAACGAATGTTTGAAACACTCCTAGCTGCACATCCTTATGCGGTTTTGGTTTTTGACGAACAAGGAAAAATTGTCGGTACAAACCAATCAGCTACTGCTTTGTTTGGTTATACAGAAGAGGATTTTTTAGGAAAACATCTCTCCCTTCTATTGAGGGATGAAGATGTTACTGGTCATGCTTCCCTTTTCGAAGGGTTTAAGCAACGCCACGAGAAAAACCTTGAAATGAGTTATTCACGGCCGGTAGTCGCGCGTCACAAGAATGGATATGTTTTTCCGATCGATGTTTTGGTTGGAAGAGCTGAAGTGGATGAAAAGGTTTTCTTTATAGCCACCATCCGCGCCGGTTCATCTGAAAAACGAGTTGAAAAACAACTTCGCTCTATCGCGTTATTCCCTTTAGAAAATCCAAACCCTGTTTTTAGGATCAAAACAACTGGCGAAATCATTTTCGTTAATGTTAGCGGCGAAAGATTGCTCGAATCCATTGATATGCCTGCTGCTGACACTGTCCCGATCGATTGGGTGGTAGAAGCAGCTGTGGCTTTAGATGAACAGAAAACACGGCAAAGAATTTTTAAGTATGCCAAACACTTCTACTCCTTCTTCTTTGTACCGATCAAAATGATGGGGTACGTAAATATTTTTTGTCAGGATATTACAGAGTGGGAGATCGAAAAAGGCAGGTTAGCGCTATCGGATGATATTCTTGGTTCGATCGGGAATCTTGTACTAGTGGCGAATAGTAACGCGGAGATCATCTATGTTAGCCCATCTGTGAAACAGATCATCGGATACGAACCTGAAGAAGTTTTGGGGGATGGTTGGTGGAGGATCGACAGAGATTCTGGCGGAAATTTAGACCTAGAAAAAGAATATATCCGTCGGTCAGCGTTGGGGCTATCGCGGGTGGATCCGACACCCCATGAGCACCGATTATTTCATAAAAATGGGGAAGAACGTTGGTTACGTTTGCAAGACGCGAAAGGTCCGCGCGACCTGATCATTGGTATTGGCACAGACATCACCGACATTCGAATGGCGAAAGAGGAATTACAAAACCAAGTCGAATTTTCGCAAACGCTGACCACGCAAATGGGACAGGGTTTGGTGGTCACCGATGAAAATGGTAAATTTAACTTCATCAACCCCTATTTCGCGAAAATGCTCGGTTATGAGATCGAAGAATTGATCGGTAAAACACTTGAAGATGTTACTTTTCCTAATAACGAACCTACTAACATCCATGGATACACTTCACAATTGTTGAGTGATAGCGCGAAAAGTGAAATTAAGTTGCGCTCTAAAGATGATCGAGAGATCTTTGCCTTATTCACCGGCACACCACACATAATTGATGGCAAATACAAGGGAACGATCACAGTTATTACCGACTTGACCGAACGCCGCCAAACAGAGAATACACTACGTGACCATACTGAAACGATACGAAAAAAGAACATAGAATTATCCGAAGCACGAGACCGTGCGGTGGAAGCTTCCAATATTAAAAGTATGTTCCTAGCTACCATGAGCCACGAGATCAGAACACCGATGAATGCCATGATGGGTATGACGGAGTTGTTGTTAGACACTGATCTTAGCGAGGAACAAAAGGAATTCGCTACCGTCATCGATGTTTCGACAAAAAATCTTCTTGGTGTTTTGAATGACATTCTCGATTTTTCGAAAATTGAAGCTGGAAAATTTTCAATCAATCAACACGAATTTGATCTTGCCCAACTGATCGATGATTTGTTGAAGCTTTACGGACCAGATGCTCAGTTAAAACAAATATCAATCACAGCGACCATCGACCCAAGCATCCCCAAATTGCTAGTTGGCGATTCCGGTAGGATCGGCCAAGTTCTCGGTAATTTAATGAGAAATGCTATCAAGTTTACCCATGAGCAGGGGACGATCCAAATTATCATCACTGGGGCAGTGCTAAAAAATAAAAAAATGATGATAACGATACGGGTGAAGGATAATGGAGAAGGCATACCAGCTCATTTACACGCCAGTTTATTCGAGCCGTTCACGCAAGCGGATGCTTCGAGCACTCGCAAACATGGTGGAACAGGGCTTGGATTAGCTATATCAAAACGACTTGTAGACCTAATGGCGGGCGAGATCGGCTTTG
>CAIRYE010000490.1 GCA_903882765.1 uncultured Anaerolineae bacterium | reverse complement strand
GGTTGGGGCGGTTATTGGGGTTGGGATCCGGTTGAGATCGCGGCGTTTATGCCATGGCTCATCGGTACGGCTTTCTTACATTCCGTAATGATCCAAGAAAAGAGAGGGATGTTCAAGGAATGGAATATGATCTTGATCATTCTTACTTATTCCTTGGTCATTTTTGGAACCTTCCTTACCCGCTCCGGTGTCCTTTCATCTGTTCACGCCTTTGCACAAAGCGCGATCGGTCCCGCCTTCTTCATTTTTATTGGACTAACGTTGGTCATTTCAACAGCCTTGTTGATCTACCGCTGGTCGGATCTTAAATCGGAAGCTGAATTAACCTCGATGTTGTCGAGAGAAGCGTTGTTCTTATTGAACAACCTGCTATTTGTCAGTATTTGGATCGTTTGTTTCTGGGGTGTTTTGTTCCCGCTCATTTCGGAGCTCGCTACCGGCCAAAAAGTAACTGTTGGCCCTCCCTTTTACGAAAGGGCCACCGGACCATTATTTGCCGCGTTGGTGATTTTGATGGGTATTGCCCCATTATCGGCTTGGGGACATTCAACCATTAAAACACTCGGTAAAGCCGTTTGGAAGCCAACCATTGCCGCTGTTGTTGCCTTATTGGTGATCATTATTGTTGGAAAGCTCAGCAATATCTTCGCAATTATTGGGTTCTTCGCGGTTTTATTCACCGGATCCATTACTTTTTACGAGTATTGGCGAGCCGCCAACGCCCGTATGCGAACCCAGAAGGAAAACCTCTTTGTTGCCTTGTGGAGACTCTTTGGTAGGAATCGCCGCCGGTATGGTGGATACCTAATTCACCTTTCCATTATTTGTATGGCTGTCGGTATCATTGGTATCGAAATGTTCCAAACAGAAACCCAAGGCACTTTAGCCAAGGGTGAATCTTTGACCATTGATAACTACACTGTTACCTACAATGAACTGGCAATATTTGATTCGAACGATAATCGAAACCTCGCCAGAGCTGTTGTTTCTGTAACAAAAGATGGAAAAGATCTGGGCGAACTTTATCCCCGCAGGGATTACTTCTATGAATCCCAACAGCCTATGACCATTCCGGGCGTACGATCAACGATCGAAGATGATCTGTATGTCATTTTGGTTGATTGGCAGCCGATCACCGACGAAGGCGCTACTTTCAAGGTTTATCACAATCCATTAGTGAACTGGCTGTGGTTTGGATCGCTCATGATGATCGTGGGTTCCGTTGTTGCGGCTTGGCCAGAAAAAGAAACCGAATATACGCCGCCTACCTCTCGCCTTAAAGCTAATTAAGAAATGAGAGCGTAATTACTATGACTTCAAAAACAAATCTTCTTAAATTTACCGCCGCGCTAACCCTGATCGTGCTCGGCCTTGGTTTTGCCATTTTGCCGGTTGCTGCCCAAGTTCCTGGGCCATCGGATAATGATGTGAACAAGATCGCAAGCCAACTTTTTTGTCCGGTATGCGAGAATACTCCGTTGGATGTATGCCCTACCCAAGCTTGCGCTCAATGGCGCGAACTGATTCGAACAAAACTCGGCGAAGGTTGGGATGAAACCAAGATCAAGGCGTATTTTGTGGAACAATATGGCGCTAGGGTACTATCTGAGCCACCGATGGAAGGGTTGAATTCGTTAGTTTATATTATTCCACCAGCCCTAATGCTGGTTGGGGTTTATATTCTGACGAAGGCTTTTATTACTATGCGAAACAATTCTAAAAGATCGGTCGCTTTGGCAGAAGCGAAAGAGGATCATCATGAAGAGGATGAATACCTGAAAAAGATCGAAGATGAAATAAATAAGCGGAATTGAGTAGAAAATGACAAATTTCGAAAATAATGGATCTCAAGAAGAGATACTTCCATCAAAAAAAGGTGTTCCTGGATATGTCCAGGGGATCATCTGGCTATTGCTGCTTGCCTTGCTTACCGTTGTGGCCTTTGGCCTACGCAGAAGCCAACAAGGAACAGTACAGGTCGGGGATACGATCCCTGATTTCGCTTTAAAGTTCTTTGATGGCTACCAATTCGATGGGAAAACGGATCTAAAGTTATCCGACCTAAAGGGTAAAGTGGTTGTGATGAACTTTTGGGCATCATGGTGTATTCCTTGTGAAGAAGAAGCCGCCGCGCTGGAATCGGCTTGGAAAAGCTATGCTGACTCTGGGAAGGTCGTGTTCATTGGGGTAGATTATGTTGACACAGAACCCGAAGCCCGAAAATACCTTCAAAAATTTGACATCACCTTCCCTAATGGGCCTGATCTTGGTACGAAAATATCTCAGATGTTCCGGATCAAAGGTGTACCCGAAACGTATTTTATCGATCAAAGCGGTAAACTTGTGTACATTCAAATTGGGCCATTTGCTTCAGAAGACGAAATTCACGCGATCATTGATCCATTGATCGGAAATTAGAGGATAGTTATGGAAATCGGCTCAATTTTATTAGTACTTGCAGTTACCATCCTGGCATCATTGTTTGTTGCCAGACCTTTTATCGAATATAGGAAAAATTTAGGCGCTGTCAATAGCGAGCATGAACTTTCTACCTTGCTTGCCAACCGCGATAAGCTGATCGAGGCCATTCAGGAACTCGATTTTGATAACTCCTTAGGAAAGATCCCCTCGGAGGATTATCCATCCATGAGAGCGGTTTTGCTTAAACGAGCTGCCGCCATTCTCAAGCAGTTGGATGAAATGGGATCGGTCACACAAACTGAAAGCGATATCGAGCTCAAATTAGAGTCCGAGATCGCCTCCAAAAGAACGGATGCCGCCCTTTCGAAGGCCGCTTCTGCAAAAAAGATCAGCGATGACGATCTTGAAGAAATTCTCGCCGCTCGCAGATCAGCCCGTAAAGAAAAAGCCGCTGGGTTTTGCCCAAACTGTGGCAAACCCATCTTGAAGTCAGATAAATTTTGCCCTACTTGTGGCAAAACCCAGAACTAACCTATTTTAGAAGGAATTGATATGAAGTTTCGAAACGTATTGTTATTAGGAATTGCCATTTTTGTTCTTAGCGCTTGTAGTTTTTCCCTTGCGGAAGATATTACTCCCCCCGCTGATTACCAATCGCCCACACCCGGCGCTACCGACAGCCCCTTGTTTCCTCAGGCGATGCCTGACGTTGCTAATGGACAAGTCATTTTTGCTGAAAAATGCGCCCCTTGCCATGGTGCTTCCGGGCAAGGCGACGGGCCAATGGCTGCTCAACTGCAAAAACCACCCGCCGCTCTCGCTAACCTCGAGTTAGGTAGAAAATCGGCTTTGGTTAATTGGTACACCACCGTTACTGATGGGAATATTAATTCCTTCATGCCCCCTTTTAAAGATGGTTTGAACGACCAGGAACGTTGGGATGTTGTTGCCTATGCCTTATCTTTAGGCGGTTACAGCTCAAACGAGGCTTTGGTGGGCAAAGCGATCTATGAGTCAGCTTGTGTTCAGTGCCATGGCCAAACCGGCAACCTTGTTCCTTCCGCCGATTTTAATGACCAAGCTCTTATGTCCAAGCTTAGCCAAAATGATATCGCCAATTTTGTTGTCAATGGCGTTGGTAAGATGCCCGGTTTTGGAAACACCATTCCTCAAGACCAGCTATTCGCGCTCGCTTCTTATGTTCGGTCGTTCACACTTCCGGTTGCGGAAGGAAGTAGCGCCGCCGCCCCTGAGAATACCGAAGTGGTCGCAACCGCAACCGCTGAGGTTGTAAGCGCAGAATCCTCCGCTACCGCGGAAGTGGTTAGCACGGAAGTTGCTACAACGCCCGAAGCAGCATCTGCCGATGCCACGACCGTACCTGTTGAAGGCACCCCCGCTGTAGCTGAAGGCACCGCCCAAGCAACCGAGGCAGTCGTCGCTGAAAGCGCAACCCCTGAAGCAGTTACCGGTTCCATCAGCGGTAAAATTACCAATGGTTCAGGCTCAACCTTCCCCGCTGGAATGGTGATCACCCTCCACGGTTTTTCGCACAACGTTGAGACCCAACAATTTGATGAGGTTTTGACCGCTGAAGGCAAAGTGAACTCCGACGGCAGTTATTCATTTGAGGATGTTTCCTTTGATGACAGCCAAGCCTTCTATACCTCGGTTGATTTTTCTGATACAACCTACAACTCCGATCCTGGCTTTATTGAACCTGGGAAAACAACACTCGACCTCCCACTCAATATTTACGAAACAACTACCGATAAAGCGACTCTTAAAGCCAACCAAGTTCACTTATTGCTTGATTACACCAACCCGGACGTGGCTCAAGTGGTCGAGTTCCTCATTTTCAGCAATACTGGCAATAAGTCGATCGTCGCTGCTGAAAAAGGTGGCTCTGTCATCGAAGTTCCCTTACCGGTTGGATTTACGAATCTACAATTCGAATCGGGCGCCATTGGTGATCGATTCCTCAAAACAACTGATGGGTTTGCTGATACCACCGCCATTTTACCTGGCGACCAACAGCAACAGATCGTGTTTGCCGTTGATCTGCCCCTATC
>CAIRYE010000489.1 GCA_903882765.1 uncultured Anaerolineae bacterium | reverse complement strand
GTGGGTAGAATAATATTAATAGATGTAAACAAATAAAATCCTTTTAAATTCTCTGTTCAAGTTGTGTTTCCAAAGGTGAAAAGAAATGAAACTTGTTACCACGGCGAACAATGTAGAGTTCTATGAGGTAGCATCCAACGGCACGATCAAAGATGTCGAGCTCATCCTCCGGTGTTACAGAAAAAGATAGCTCTACCAAGAAAGAATATTTAGGGTCATGGGTTTGAATTCCGGTTAGAATGAATTCATATTTACCAATTTCAGATTCCCAAATTAGGAGGTTCCCCATGAGTTCTCTTGATCAGGCAATTCAAACACAAATCGACAATATTCAGAAGAAAACCGGGAAAACCATCGCGGAAATTTCTGTGATCGTCGAAAGGAGCGGGTTGACAAAGCACGGGGAAATCCGGGACTTTTTGAAAACAGCACTTGGATTGGGGCACGGTGACGCGAATGCCGCGACCCACGCGGTTTTAAAATCGGATGGAGCACGGGCCGCTGAAGGAAAAACCCTGGATGCGGTCCTCGAGGAAATATACGTAGGTACAAAATCAGCCTTTCGCCCAATTCATATTTCGTTGATGAATAAGATCGAACAATTTGGTGAATTCGAGATCGCCCCAAAGAAATCCTATATCAGCCTTCGGCGAAAAAAACAGTTCGCCATGCTTGGGCCCAAAACCAACACCCGCTTCGAGGTGGGCATTAATGCCAAGGGGCTGGAACCAAATAAGCGTCTACTAGAACAACCATCGGGTAGCATGTGTAACTATATCGTCACGCTGGATGATGTGGATCAAGTGGATGTTGAATTGATTTCTTGGTTAAAAACTGCTTTTGATCAAGCCGGGTAAGCTATTTAGCGCCAGATTGTGGAGCTTCAGCAGGATTAGATTGCCTTCTCCTTGATCCGGAACTAATCTTTTGCCCAAAATAGAATTCTTGCTTATCTTATATTACAAAAACAAACCTCTCAACGTTATTTTCTAAAATTAAATTTGATCATAAATTTATGGATACTAAACGAGTACTACATATCAGAACTGAACGATTGATTTTGAAACCACATACCCAAAACAGCCTTGCATGGTTGAATACTACCTTCAACGACCCGCGCGAAGGTTACTTCGATGATGATTCGCCTCCCAGAGAAAATCCTCTATCTTTGGATGAGACACAAAAAATCCTAGACCGCATCCTGAACCGGCCGGAAGATTCCGATATTATTGACTATGCCATCCATCAACAAAGCAATGATGAGCTGATCGGTTATGGCATGATCGCGCACATAGATCACTATAACCATCGGTGTGATCTTGGCATCAGCTTAGGCTGGGATGAAGCGGCCTGGGGTAAGGGTTATGCTAGCGAGACTCTGCGCGCCGTTCTTGTATATTGTTTTGGGGATTTGAAAATGAACCGTGTTGGTTCTGAGATATATGAGTTTAATACCCCTTCTATCAAGCTATTCGAAAGGAATGGGTTTCGGCGGGAGGGAACAAAACGACAATATATATACAAGGACGGTATCTTCAAGGATATGCACCTTTACAGTTTGGTGCGAGAGGAATGGGAAAATCAAAACAATTACCTTTGATGCGAAAGAAAGGTACTAGCAAATAATGCCCTGAGTTATGGTAGCGGTGAAAATATTCAGGCATTTTTTGGGTATTATGCTTTCTTCTTCCCTCATTTAATAGATCAAATAAGATACTAGGTCTTCAACCCGAGGATCGGCGCCCTATTTGATAACAATTTGATCCGCTTCTCCATCAGGCACTTGGTTTTCTCTAGCGAATTCCTTATAATAAGTGCATAAACATCCCCACCACAAAGTGGGATCTTCGTTGCAAACCACTAACCAGGAGGGAATTACGATGTATGAGATCGAGAACCAACCCATGTCGCAGGAATTTTTTCAATGCTGGAAGGCGGCCGGCAATCACCTAAACGAACAAATACCGGGAGGTATCCAGTTTTGGCTGCGCGGGCATCCTTACCCACCCTACCTGGAGCACCTATCCTTCCGGCTGGGCAACCAGTTGTTCTTCATCCATATAGAAGATGTTAGCGGCGCAGTAGCCGGCCCTGGCAATCATCAAGGTTTGATGATGGTAGCTGAGCAAAACAAGGGGCATGCTTGCCTTTTGCCGATGAAAAAAAGGCTTTCCGGTGAGTGGGTGCCGTTGGCAAAAAGCGGCTGGGGTTTGATCACCGCTGACACAGGAGAACCGATAGACCCGCCATCGCTGGTTACAACTGAGCAGATCGTAATGACAGACTGGGAGGTACAAGGCATGGCAGTACAAGTGGTACTCGATGACCTCGGAAGCAAGGGGTATCAACTAATGAGCTGGCAATCCAACCCTCAGGTGGATCCATCCATCTGGTTTGTGGGTGATAGCCAAGGACCGGAATGGGTAGTGGTACGGCCAGCGTTATACCCGCAAAAACAAGCTCAGCGGCCAGCTAACTGGCAAGAGCTCGCCACACAAAACGCGCGTCTTAGCAGTATCGGCCATTTTGCCTCGGTAGCGTTGGCAAGCGCCGATCAACTTTCTGAACCTAACCCAGAAAAGGTGTTGCCCCTTTGGCGCGGGGAGGCGATGGACGTGGATTATGGGGGGCTTGATTAACGCTCAAAACCAAGCCACATTCGCAGAAAACCGAGGATGGCTTTGAGTAAGGTTATTAGTAAGCTCATGATGAATGGTATTCTGAGGAAAAACCAGATCGAATTGAATGAAAGCGTTATTAGAGAGGGAATATGAACTATCCAATTTGCCCGCGCTGCCATACCGCCCTTGAACAAACATATCGGCATTGCCCCGTTTGCGGGTACGGAGATTTAAGCGACCCGAACAAGCCCAACGCCCGCCCTGCTGCCCCAGATCTTCCGATCAGCGACCCCGATCAACTGATGCTGTTTTGCGAAGCCATGAAGGATCGTTTACGAAGATTGGACCTAGTGGTTGCAGAATGGGACCAGCTAACAAGATCCGAGAAGTTCAAAAATAGTTATCAAGACTTTGCCGATGCAAACGAATCGTATCAGGATCTTTACCAAACCTTGCTCACCGCTTCCGTGTGGTTATCGTACCTAACCATGGATCCAATTACCGATCTAATGCGTGTTACGGTTTTCTGTTATTTTGAAGTGTTCAATCAGGTCGCCAAACGAGAGCTAAGCATGTCGGGGGTGGACCCAGACTTGATCATTGTGAATGAAACACTTCACCCCTGCATCAAAAAAAGTGTTGAGATGTCGATCGACCTGTGCAAAAGTACCGTAGAGCAATTAGCACAAGCGGGCGGACATTTAAATTTCACCGCTTATACCAACTTGGAACGGTACACCATAAATGGCTTTGGCTTAGGTTTACAGATCCTTGATCATCACATAACAGCCCTAAAGAAAAATGGCGGAATACTGACCGAAGGTAGTAAAAAATATGTGGCGATAGCGCTGACCATGCTAGAAAAAGCAGCTTCGATCAAGGATACAAAGAATGTACCGATGGAGGCAATGGACCTATTTCAGGACCTGCAGAAGTTAGGGGAGTATATATCTGGAGTGGTAAATGATCTATTTGTAACACTTGACCTAATGGACGGTGAAATGTGTATTAAGCTGTTCGATCTATGGGACCCCAGAGCTAAGGCGGATATTCGAACATTAGACGAAAAAAACAAGGTCTTCTATCAATTTTTTCAATGAGGCACGATTACGAATCAGGATTTGCTCGTGAAAAAATCAGTGGTCAACATCTTCGATGCAAGCTACTATCGCTGAAGGACACAGTTAAATGTATAAAATCGGTTCCTTTCTTGCCGTGACAATAGAGTGCCACCCTCAAGCGGAAAAGCAAGCGATTAGGGTGGCAAATATGATAGGATTTGTTGTAGGACAATGGTTTTTTAAACATGATGACTGAACGTGTGGAGAGAAAAATGGATCATATCGTATATCTTGACGCGAAAGCCAAAGAACTGGATCTACTGCTGGCTGGCCATAAAACAATGATCATACGGGGGGCGACCGGTCGAAAAATTCCATACGGCAGGGTTGATGCGGGTGATGTACTTTACTTCATCAACAACAACGCCGAGGGGTTAGTGTTGGGAACAGCTAAGGTAAGCAACGTGATACTTTCAGATAAGCTGACCGAAGAAGAATCCGCCCGGGTAGTAACCGAAAACCAAGTCGATCTGCAACTAACAAAGCAGCAGTTCGATCGATGGGCTGGCAAACGGTATCTTGTGCTCATCGGGGTCGCGGACGTAGAAAAAACAGATCCCTTTAGGATTGATAAGAGGGGCTTTGGGAATATGGACGACTGGCTGCCCGTTGAGCAAATCGAAAAGGTAACGATAAAGGAATAGTTGTGAGGATTTGTTGGGGTAGGCGCGGGGTGTTCCTTTCACTCAATGAGGTTTCTAGAACGCGCGGATGGATCTTCAAGAATCCTATTTTTAGGTCGAACCATTCCTTCCTTTGCTTGGCTACCAAAAGCGATACGACCTGGATATGGATAAGCGGTAAGCCCAGTGACAAGTAGCCGGATCTGTAACATTAATTACACAGGAATCAAATGAATCGTATCTACGTCCCAACTACATCAGCAGAAGATTGGCGAGAGTTACTTGCTGAACCAGATAAGCAATGGAGGTCAGGATATTCAGCAAAAGAACTGGCCGAATGTTGGGAAGAATCCAGCGGCTTTCCTAATGAAATTCAGGAGTTATTTTTGAGTTCGGAAAACCAAATTTTTCGCGAATTGGAATTAATGCTCGCAATCCCAGAATACAAAGTGAATTTGCCAGATGGTAAGCGACCTTCTCAAAATGATTTGTTTGTTTTAGCTCGAACCACAACAGACCAATTGGTTACCATAATGGTTGAAGGGAAAGTTGCTGAGCCTTTTGGGGACCCTCTTGAGGTTTGGCTTAAAGATGCTTCCGAAGGAAAGAAGATACGCTTAAAAATGCTCTGCGAAATCTTAGGCCTAACAAACCCACCTCCTTTGAATATACGGTATCAATTATTCCACAGAACCGCTTCAGCGATTTTAGAAGCAAAACGGTTCAACGCAAAATATGCGGTAATGCTCGTTCACTCTTTTAGCCCAGAAAACAAATGGTTTTCAGATTACCAGGATTTTTTAGGCTTGTTTGGTGTCGAAAGCAAAGTCAATCAATTGGTTGAACTGCCGGAATTAAATGGAAAGAATATTTTTACCGGCTGGGTTGTTGGTCAACATAAAAGGATTTAATCTCACAGGTTGTTCCATCGAGTGCTCGCCAACACCGTGATAATATCAATTATTAGAATTACTCCCTTGATCATAGTGAAAATGAGTAAAAACCGAAGGTATCTATGCAAGTAAAGATCATTGAAATTCCATTTGAGCAGGTTAGACCAGACCTTCTCGCCAATGTTGCTTCCTATTCCGAGCCGATCGATTCCTATTATGAAGACCATATTATCGAATCAAAACATTATGATATTTTCTTAGGGAAGGAGAAATGTGGCTTTGCCTCTGTTTTTGAGAACGAAATGTTGACCCAATTTGCACTGCATAAAGCGCATCAAGACAAAGCCCAAGAGATCTTCCAAGAAACATTAAGGATAAGCAAGGTCAAGGAAATTTATCTTTCAACTTCGGATGTCTTTTTGCTATCACTAGCACTAGAACACCAAAAAGAAGTTATTGTGCAAGATGCCATCTTTCAGGCGGGAGTGGAAAAAGAATGCAGGGCGGGATTTGTGTTAAATAAGGCGGAAGAAAAAGATCTTTCGAGCATCCAAAAAACGGATGAAGGATTCTTTCCGAACTTGGAAGAAAATGTAAAGAAGGGGGAGCTTTTTATTGGCTGGGATGGAAGCAAGACCGTTTCGTACGGGATCATTGAAAAGAGCAAGCTCTTTAAAGACCTAGCGAGCATCGGAATGTTTGTTCTTGTTCCAGAACGTGGAAAAGGATATGGAGCGGAGACACTCACCGGACTGATAAGCCAGTGTAAAAACGATAACGTCCGCCCAATCGCGGGATGTTTCGTGAAAAACCAATATTCCGTTAACGCTCTTAAAAAAGCTGGGATGATCAGCAGGAATCGACTTCTGAGAATCAAACTCGGCTAAAATAAATGGGCACTTCAGAACCAAAGCAAGGTTGGCCATCAACGATCTTTTTCTTCACCAAGGTAAATCGCGCCCTCCGGTTTGAATACCATTCTCGGAGGGCGCGATTATTATTATGGTTCCAACGAATATATACCGATTCGTTTACAGAGTATAAGCTTGCTCTCCGAACAAACCTTCATCTAAGCCGTCCATTTCAACTTTATCAGGAACACGCACAGAAGAGAATTTATTTTGGATTTTGAGGATGACCCAGGTGACAACAAAAGCATATACGATAACAAACACAGCCGCGAATAACTGGATCAGAAATTGGCGCCAATTGCCTTCAATCAAACCACTTGCACCATTGATCGATGAAACCGCGAACACACCGGTAAGAATGGTTCCAACAACCCCACCCATACCATGGCAGCCCCAAACATCCAAGGCGTCATCCCAACCGATCTTGATGCGGAATTGAACTGCGCCGTAACAAACGAAAGCGGTAATAACACCGACAACTGCGGCTGCCCAAGGTTCTACGTACCCTGCGGCTGGGGTGATGGCTACCAAGCCAGCTACAGAACCAATCAAAGCGCCAGTCGCGCTTGGTTTGCCTTCATGTACCCATGAAATGAACAGCCAAGTGATCATGGTGATCGAGGCACAAATATCGGTATTTACAAATGCCAGTGAGGCAAGCCCACCGGAACTTAAAGCGCTGCCGCCATTGAAGCCAAACCAGCCGAACCATAACAAACCAGCACCGAGAGCCACGTAGGTAATGTTGTGAGGAATGGTCTTCTCGCCGGGCAGGATCTTGCGTTTACCCACGATGAAAACAGAAGCCAGCGCCGCGAACCCAGCGCTCATATGCACAGGGATACCGCCGGCAAAGTCAATCACACCAATTTGAGCGAGGAAACCGCCACCCCAGGTCCAGTGAGCAAGGGGAATGTACACCAAGACACTCCAAAAAACCAAAAAGACCAAGTAACTCTTAAAGTTGACGCGGTCCGCAAAAGCGCCTGTGATAAGAGCTGGAGTGATGACCGCAAACATCTCTTGGAAAATAAAAAAGGCCAGCAGCGGAATATTTTGCTGCACACCGGCGATAATACCCGGTTCAAACCCTACCCCATTGAGCGCAAAATAGCGCAGATCACCAATTACCCCAGCGATATCTTTGCCAAATGCAAGGCTAAACCCACCAAAAACCCAAATGATGGTGACCACACCCATTGACATAAAGCTTTGCAGCATAATAGTGAGTACATTTTTTCGCCTCACTAATCCGCCATAAAAGAACGCCAAGCCGGGAGTCATAACAAAAACCAATGCCGCGCTAATTAATACCAACGCGGTTGCCGCAGTGTCAATTTTTTCCATCCACAACTCCTTCACAGATTTTTTATTACCTATTTAGTTTAGACTCTGAAGTAAACAAAAACATCCACTAGTAAGGGTAATGTCTCTACCTAAAATCAGGTACACCTTAGGTTTTTACACTGCCAATTGTGTTAAGATTATCCAATGAGCATTTCAATATTGTTGGTAGAAGACCATAAGATCGTACGAGAAGGAACACGCCAATTATTGGAACAATGCCCCGATCTGCAAGTGGTTGGAGAAGCCGAGGATGGCCTAGAAGCCGTTCGCCTGGCTTCGGAGCTCCAACCAGATGTGATCGTAATGGATGTCCGACTTCCGCATATGAATGGGATCGACGCCACCCGCGTGATCACAACCCAATATCCAAAGATCAAGGTCCTAATTCTTTCAGCGTATGATGTTGATAGTTATATATTCCCGCTGATGGAGGTTGGGGCGAGCGGTTATTTATTGAAAACCTCCAGCGGAAAAGAATTAACGGAAGCGATCCGGCTTGTTTACAGCGGTCAGATGACCCTATCCTCTCGAATCAGCGCGAAAATTATGGGGCGTTTAAATGGTCGCAAAGCATACCAGGCAAGTGATATGGCCGAAGCACTCACGCCTAGAGAAATAGTAGTACTTCACGCCGCCGCTGAAGGTGACTCGAATAAATTGATCGCTACAAAGTTGGGGATAAGTTCCCAAACTGTACAAGTACACTTACGAAATATTTTTGGCAAATTGGCTGTTAGCAGTCGGTCTGAGGCCATCGCCCGTGCCATCCAACACGGATGGATCACCCTGGAAACCAATGATGACTGAAAATGAACCTGTCCGAGCTCAATCGCTCGAACCGTCTTCGATCAGCGGCGGCGACCCCACCATTCGTTCGCAATTATTGTGGGCTTCTTTATTTCCGTTAGCTTTCTTTGCCTTATTATCAACCTTAGTCACGTTTTCCGCTCTTACACAAACCGTTCTTACACTGGTCATTCAGCGTAATACAGCTCAGGTTCAGGTGGTAGCCAATTCACTTTCTTCCGATCTTTCTTCCAGCCAAATCCCAAGCTCTGCCCTTCTCATTTCTGCGCTACAGGCACTTGATCCAGTAAAAGGAAGTGTTCTATTTTTTGTGGATCAACAAGGGAAGGTGATCGCCAGTTCAGAGGAAGGCAACGGTACTCTACCGATCAATTTCGTTGAACTTACGGGGGGCAATCCCAACGAAAGGCCCAGCAGCCGACTAATGGAATCATCCACGATCAGAGATAAAGTAGTGGTTTCCATCGCTCCTATCGACGGTGAGAATCTTAGTGTGGTGATCGTTGAGCCTTGGGCGGCAAATATGTCGCCGGCGTCTTATTACCAACTCATTCTTGTTGGCTTGTTAGTGATTGGTACCGCCTTATCGCTCGGGATGTTATCCCTAAGCATTAGCAGGGTCATCGACCCTATCACCGCGCTCGCAAATAAAGCTGAGTCTGCTGTGCCTGGCAGCGTCTTTCATCCGGTGCCGGCCCGCGGACCTACCGAAATACGTACACTCACCAATGCCTTCAACCAAATGGTCATCCGATTAGCGGAACAGCAAACCACCTTGCGGCAATTTGCCCACAAAGCCTTGCTAAGCCAAGAAGAAGAGCGCCAAAGGTTATCTCTCGAGTTACATGATGGCACCTTACAAGACCTCGTTGGGTTAGCCCAACGGGTAGAACTCTGCCGCAACGAACTCGATCGCGACCCGCAATTGGCTCGCGATAGGTTAGATGAGCTAAAGAAACTACTCGACCAAACATTAGAAGATGTGCGCCGCATCAGCAACGCCCTACGGCCTTCGGTCTTAGAAGATTTTGGGCTTTCGGTCGCTTTGGTTACCTTGTGTAAAGACCTAGAGTTGGAAAGACCCAAACTTAAGTGCCAATATATCGTCTCAGGAAAAACTCAACGTCTTCCGTCTGATCTCGAGTTGGCCGTTTACCGGGTTGTTCAAGAAGCGTTGGCGAATGTTCGCAAGCACGCAAAAAACGCTACCTTAGTACAGGTTGAATTAACTTACTCTGAGGTCGAAATTCGAGCGACCGTTATAAACAATGGGGGGGCTGTCATCAATCAGGATGTTCGGGCGTTGGTTCGGACTGGCCATCTAGGGCTAGCGGGGATGTATGAGCGCGCTAGGCTTTTTGGCGGCACATTGGAGATCATAACAGATCCACAAAAAAATACTGCCGTAGAACTCACACTCCCATCTTCATATTAAATCGCCACAAATAAATTTATATTTTGGAATCATAATTATTAGAAAGGTAACCAATGGCTGTTCTACTTGAATGTATCTCCGTCATAATCCGCACCCACACGATACACAATAAATATCCTGGTGGCTGGGTTGCGTTTTTGCAGATTGTCCCAAATAAGACCCTTTGCTATGATGATGAAATCACTAGGGTCGGTTTCATGACCCCGATGGATGTAGAAGCGTTTGTAAAACAATTGCAGAAAATCGGTTTTTCTTTTTTACACCCGGAATTCGAGGATGATTTAGTGGTTGTAGATCAGTATATGGGGCCGACGAGACCTTGTACTTGGCTTGAAATCGGCAAGAACCAAATCGACGATGAGGGACACGAGGTTGATTCCTGTAGATTAACAGGGAGCAAGATAATAGAACTTTATACCCCTGTCAATTGGATTAATAAAAAAAATAGAAACCCAACATATAATTTTATTGCTAACGAAGAGGTAAATAGTAGATTAATATTCTTGCGAAACGAAAATGGTACCGATGTTTTTTTAGATAAAATAACAGGAAAGGACGTCTTTATAGGTCGAACCATTAAGTAAATTTTGCGTTTGAAGAGCACACAACCCATATCCATTACGACCTACAACGCTATATTTAAAAGGATACTCGCTATTTTTTTCTAGGGTTTCACCATTTATTTTAAGAGGAGTACAAATGACCGAAGAACTTGACCCAGGGTTACT
>CAIRYE010000488.1 GCA_903882765.1 uncultured Anaerolineae bacterium | reverse complement strand
TCGCGACACTCACCCGGGAGGGTATGGTTGGAGCAAGCCTGCAAATGTTCTCTCACGGTGTTATGACGGCTCTCTTCTTTGCTTCGGTGGGTATGGTTTACGACCGTGCTCACACTAGGCAGATCCCAGAGTTAGGAGGGATGGCGAAACCGTTACCGTGGGTCGCTGTCGCGTTCATCATCGGCAGTTTGGTTTCCATGGGTATGCCTGGTTTCTCAGGCTTTGTCGCGGAATTCCCCATTTTTATGGGTGTTTGGCAGGTTAGCTCCATAGCGGCCATCGTGGCTTCTATCTCCATCGTTATCACTGCGGCTTACGTGCTGTTGGTTGTTCGCAAAGCTTTCTTCGGTGAAATGCCAGAGCATTTAGAAGGTCACATCACACCGATCAAAGCGCTTGACAAGATCGCCCTGGTCACACTCTGTGTGGTGATGATCGCGATCGGTACAATGCCAGGTGTTATGGTTCCTATGGTTTCACAGGGCGTTGAGAATGTTCTCAGAATCTTGGGAGGCGCTTAATGAATACCAATCTGTTAGCCATTTTCCCCGAACTACTTTTACTTTTACTGGGTATCACGATCCTAATTGTGGATCCCTTTTGGAAGGAAAGCGATCGCCGAGTAAACCTGGGCTGGATGTCGGCCATAGGATTGATCGGTATCATCATCCTAAGCTTGCTTTTTGCAAAGCCTGGTGAACCACAATCCGTGCTCGGTGGCATGGTTCGCTATGATAGCTTAGGCTTTGTTTTCAAAATGATGTTCATCTTCACCGCGGGTATTACCTCTCTGTTTTTCATGGATACCGAGAAGCTTGCCACCCGAGCTGAAGCCTACCTGATGTTGATCGCCGCAACGATTGGTATGAACTTCATGGCCTCCGCTACCGATCTGGTGATGATTTATTTGGCCATTGAGACAACTTCTATTCCGATGTATGTACTTTCAGGTTTCCTGCTCGGAGATAAAAAATCGACCGAAGCTGGTTTTAAATACTTACTGTTTGGTGCATTCACATCCGCCATTTTCCTCTATGGTCTTTCCCTAGTGTATGGTTTCTCAGGCACTACTCAGATCATGGATATGCGCGGTCACTTTGGGAGTTTCAATCCAGTTTCCGGTGGTTTGATCTTCTTGCTGATCGTTGGACTTGGTTTCAAAATTTCTATGGTTCCGTTCCATTTTTGGGCGCCAGATACTTACGAAGGCGCGCCTTCACCTGTGGCGGGATTTTTATCTACAGCTTCAAAGGCCGCTGGTTTCGCGGTACTCATGCGCATCTTTATCATGGCCTTCCCACAGATCGCCGCTGATTGGCAGATGCTATTAGCTATTCTCGCGACACTTTCGATGACCCTCGGAAACTTAGTAGCTCTCGCTCAAACCAATATGAAGAGACTTCTTGCCTATTCATCCATTGCCCATGCGGGTTACGCGATGATCGGTTTGGTGACCAATTCCAAACTAGGAATTGAAGCGGTGATCTACTATCTGATCGCTTACATCCTTACCAATATGGCTGCTTTCGGCATCATCACAGTCTTCCATAAAACCACCGGATCCGATGAAATTCGCGCGTACGATGGTATGAGCCGCCGTTCACCTTATCTTGGCTTGGCGATGATGGTCGCGTTCCTTTCACTAGCTGGGATGCCTCCGTTTGGTGGGTTTATCGGCAAAGTGTTAGTGTTCACCGCCGCTATTGAAAAGGGTTGGTACTGGTTGGTGTTTGTTGGCATTTTCAATTCGATCATCGGCGTATACTACTACCTCACAACTCTAAAATACGTGTACTTGTACCGTATGGAAGGGGAGAATGAAGAAGCTCATCCTATCGCTATTAGCAGGCCAGTCGCGATCGGATTGATGGTGGTAACGCTGGGCATTGTTGTCGTGGGTGTATTCTTTGCCCCTTGGTTCAGCATGGCCACACAGGCCGCGTCGAGCCTCTTCTAAGACCAAAAAAAGTGTCCCACCGAAGGGTATTTATCTCGGTGGGACCTTCATTATTTGTCAGAAAATTTTGTCTTTGTGATATAATACACGACCATGAATGAGCAAAATGGTCAGAAAAATGACAAGCAAGCAACGACCAATTTGACCATGGCAGCGATTGCGAGCCAGGTTGGCGTGGTAACGATCGTTATTATATTTGGTGCGTTGATCCTTGGCTTGGTGTTGGATAGGTACTTTGACACCAAACCGCTTTTTACGTTATTGCTACTAGTGTTTAGTATGCCGGTAACCGTTTATCTAATGATCAAGATCGTCAAAGGTGCGACAGACCGCATTAAGCCGATCATAAAACAAAAAGAGTCTAAAGATAATTTAGAAGGAGGTAATTCGTTGTGACAGAAACTCCAAAACAGAAAGTATGGGGTCGATGGGTTGTCCTGGCTGCGTTTGTGCTGGGATTGTTCCTATTTACAGGTTTCTTCGGGATCGGTCTTGCCATTCCCGTTGTTATGCCTGCAGTAGTGCTTCCCACTGAACCACTTACGGCTCCCATTTCAACACCTTTCGGAGAATTCTTCCTTAGCGGTACCTTGGTTGCATTGCTATTCGCTGATCTTGTTATCATCGCGATCGCCATTGGAATCAGTTCCGCTGTAAAAAAAGGAAAGCTCATTCTTACAGGCATTATTGGCGGGGTAGAAGCTCTGCTCGAGATGCTGCATGGAATGACTGAAGGAACCGCAGGAAAATGGACCAAGCAGATCTTCCCTTGGTTTGCCACCATTACGCTCATAGTTATGATCGCCAACTGGACGGAGATGCTCCCTGGCGTTGAGACGATCGGCAAACTGGTAAAAGAAGAGGGCGGTCACTATGCTGTACAAGCAGTCGGCCCATTCTTGAATGTTGTTGAGCCTGCCGAAGGTGAACATGGTGGTTACCACCTTTTCCCCTATGTCCGCGTTGTTTCCACTGACCTTAACTTTACGGTTGCACTCGCCTTGGTCGCCGTGGTGATGATCCAATACTTTGGGGTTAAATCACAAGGCGCAAATTATTTCTCCAAATTCTGGGCAACCGGAACTCTCTTTTCAAAACCGATCTTTGGTGTGATCGATTTTGGTGTGGGCCTTCTGGAAATTGTGTCGGAATTTTCGAAAGTGTTATCGTTTGCCTTCAGGTTGTTCGGTAATATTTTCGCGGGATCAGTGCTTCTCTTTGTTATCGGTTCACTTGTTCCTGTTTTTGCTCAATCGATCTTTTATTTACTTGAATTTTTCGTGGGCGCTATCCAAGCTTTCGTTTTTGGTCTCTTAGCCATGACCTTTATGGCTCAGGCCACACAAGGCCACGGCGGCGAGCATCACGAGGAAGCTCACGCTTAAGAATCGGGCTGCTTTTGCCCGGGTAAACCATTTTATTATTGGCGGAACCCCCGCCCGAAACTTTTACGGAGGATTTTTTCTATGGATGCAAATGCTGCAAAATTAATCGGAGCTGGCCTTGCGATGATCGGTGCTATTGGCGCCGGCGCGGGTATTGGTATTGTTGCTAGTGGTGCTGTACAGGCCATGGGACGCAACCCAGATGCTACTGGTACGATCCAAACCAACATGATTCTTGGTATCGCTTTCGCTGAAGCGGTCGCCATTTACTGTTTGGTTGTAGCTCTCCTTATCCTCTTCGTTTTCTAATTCAACAGGAGGTTAACCTTGGAAGCTTTAGGTATTAATGGTTCGTTTTTACTTGTTCAGATCGTAAATCTGATCATAGTATATGTTGTGGTAAGCAAATGGATCGTCGGTCCAATCATTTCGATGCTGGAAAAACGACGAGAAACCATTGCCCAGGGTATTGAAGACGCTCGTGTTGCTTCAGATGCTCGTGCAAATGCTGAAAAAGAAGCTGAGAAGATCGTTGCTGAAGCTCAAGCAAAGGCCAGCCAAGTTGTTCGCGAAGCTACTGAGCGCGCTACCGCTGCCGCCGCTGACGTGAAAGCCGCCGCTGCCGCTGAAGCCAGTAAAGCCCGTGAAAAGGCTCTTGCCGGTGTTGAAGAAGAACGCAGCAGAATTCTCGGTGACCTTCGTGGACAAGTTGCCGCACTCTCTATCGCCGCTACCCAGAAGTTGGTTGGCGAAGCGTTGGATGAGAAGAGACAGCATACTTTGATTGCGGAATTCTTTACTGGTGTAAAAGCTGGTAAGATCGTCGTTCTCGAAGATGCCAAACTTTCAGGTGAAGACGCTGAAATTACAAGCGCGCTTCCCCTCACCAGCTCAGAACAGGAATCTGCCAAGAAAGAAGTTCTCGGCAAGACTGGCGCCCAGGCTGTTACCTTCAAAGTTGATCCTTCCATCCTCGGTGGCTTGGTCATCAAAGTTGGAGACAAGGTCGTTGACGGTTCTGTTTCTGGCAAGCTCGATGGTTTGAGATCTAACTTACGATAACCCTTCTTTTATTTTGATCTTTTAGGGCAGGCCTGATGATATTCTTTGGGCCTGCCTCAATTTTTAAATTTATACTTATTTTATGAAAACTGCATCGATCCTATTCAAAGAATTTCCAGAAATTTTGGAACAACTCCAAGCTTTTGATCCGGTTATATCGTCTATAACTGCGGATTCGAGGAAGGTGACGAATTCCTCCGTTTTCGTAGCGGTCACTGGTGATACTTCAGATGGCCACATTTACATCAATAAAGCTATTGCGAATGGTGCGGTGTTGGTGGTTGGAGAAAACGATCTACAATACAGCAAAGTGCCGTATATTAAAGTTGAAAATTCCCGGTTAATGTTGGCGCACCTAGCGGCGGCATTTTACGATCACCCTGCTCGTAAATTGGTGATGATCGGTGTTACTGGGACAGATGGAAAAACTACCACATCGAATCTGATTCATTCGATCCTAAAAACAGCAGGTATGCGCGCGGGTTTGATCTCAACCGTGAACGCCGTGATCGGCGATGATGTTTTGGATACAGGTTTCCACGTTACAACGCCTGATTCTCCTGAAGTGCAATATTACTTGTCGAAGATGGTCGAGGCTGGGCTTACGCACGCTGTGTTAGAAACAACATCACATGGTTGGGCGCAATACCGTGTGGATGCCTGTGAGTTCGATATTGGGGTAGTCACCAATATCACCCACGAACACCTTGATTATCACAAAACCTATGAAAATTACCTTGCCGCAAAGGCACGTTTGTTTACTTCCCTGGCAGCTACGACTGAAAAGAAGATCGGTAACATACGTTTAGCGGTTCTAAATAGAGATGACCAATCCTATAACCCCCTTGTTGACATTGTTGATGGTAAAAAACTAAGTTATGGTTTTTCAAAGGGTTGTGACCTGCGTGCGAGCGCTTTTGAGCCTACAGAAAATGGCATTCAATTCATCGTAGAGTATCAAGAGAAAAAGACAGATCTACTGGTTCCTATGTATGGAGAATACAATGTTTCGAACTGCCTTGCCGCACTTGGGGCTACCGTTGTTGGCCTTGGAATTTCGATGGAAACCGCTGTAATTGGGTTGCGAAATTTTGGTGGGATACCTGGCAGGATGGAACGGATCGATCTTGGGCAGAATTTTTTAAGTTTCGTTGATTTTGCTCATACCCCTAATGCTCTCAAGCAAACACTCGAAACAGGCAGGTCCATTCTAAACAGGATGAATTCGATTTATAAACGAGAGGGTCGATTGATCGTGCTATTTGGTTCGGCGGGTTTGCGGGATAAAGAGAAACGACGAATGATGGCGGAAACATCCGCTTTATTCGCTGATATCACAATCCTAACGGCTGAAGACCCTAGGACGGAAAGCCTATCAAATATTCTGGAGGAGATGAAGGCAGGGGCGGTTAGTAAAGGGGCAAAATTAGGCGAGAATTTATTCCTAATCCCTGATAGACCGGAATCACATCGTACCGCCTTATTCATGGCTAAAAAAGGCGATATTATTTTAGCTTGTGGAAAAGGGCATGAACAATCAATGTGCTTTGGTGAAACGGAATACCCCTGGGATGACCGAATTGCTATGATGGCCGCGCTGAGTGAGTTTCTCCATGTACCCGGGCCACGTATGCCGATATTACCGACATCTAAACAATAACTGGATTCCAAATGCTTATTTTCAAGTCTGAAATATTAGTAGGAAAGTACATCCAACTCGAGCCGATGAGGATGGAACATAGCAAGGAATTAGCTTATGCGGGTCGTGATCCGTCGATTTGGAAGTATATGCTTTACGGCATGGTGACGAATGAAGAAAAAATGATCCTTTGGGTGCAGGATATTCTCGGTCGGAAGGCGTCTGGAACCGATGAACCCTATGTGGTTCGTGATCTAAGTTCGGGCCGATTGGTTGGGGCGACACGATACCTAAATATTAGCCATAAAGATAGAGGATTAGAGGTTGGCGGTACGTGGTATGACACTGATTTCCAAAGGACGTATGTTAATTCTGAGGCAAAATATTTGATGCTACAGAATGCTTTCGAAACGGTAGGATGTGTTCGTGTTCAGTTCAAAGCTGATTCTCGGAATGAGAAGTCACTAAAGGCAATTGAACGCCTTGGCGCAAAGAAAGAAGGCGTTCTGCGTAATCATATGATCTTGGACGATGGAACATTACGTCATTCCGTTTTCTTTAGTATTCTGCCTGAAGAATGGCCAGAAATTAAAGAAACTCTTGCCCGTAGGCTATACCTATAGACATTAGCGGTCGTACTTGAGGCACAACTCACAAACACAATAGGGATCGGATGCATTGTGTTTGGAAGTGGTTTTCCTTTTTTCAAACGCTACCTTTTTGGCAGCATCCTTTTTTTGCTTTTCCAATTCGATCATCGATAACTTTAGTGGACCAAAATCTTTGTTCAGATCGATCGGCAGGCTGGTTTCGTGGATGAACTTGCTTAATTCAATGATTTGCTCAATAGAGAGTTCTGTTAGGCTATTTATTTTTACGATGACCATATCCATATCCCAACCAGCTTGGAAAAAGCCATGATCTTTGAGATTCTGTTCCGTAAACAAATCAGCAAATACATTCTCCTGATCAGCCCCAACTAAAAAGATCAATTTTGGTTTTCTTCCTTCAAGTAACTCACTGAAAAAATCCAACCTTAATTTCTTTACTTTTTCGCGATATTTGTCGTATGACTCAAAGAGAGGGAAGACATCATGGAAATTTGTGTTCAGGTCCTTGTTTTCAGGAATGGGGAAAAAAGGAATGAGCAAACCATTATGAGTTTGGGCAAAAAGGAGATCTTGCATGTACTTTTGGGCGTAAGATACTTTCGTAGGTTTCTTCCCTAATTGAAGGTAAAGTTTACTGATACCTATTCCCTCACTGCTTAGGTTATCGACATCAAATTCAAGAATGGTCTTTTTGAGGGTTGTTGAGGCGAGTTTCCTATCCATTACTTGATCGAATTGAAGGCGTGAACTAATATCTTCAAATTGGTCTAATTTCTCATTAATGATCACAAACCAAATATCAGATTCCATTTGGCCATAACCAACAAAGTTGGCTAATTTATAAAAATCATCCTCAGAAAATTTCATTTTCTTACTCCTTATCGCTATTTTTCAACATAGGTTGAAATAACGGTCCTATCTTATCCAATGGCAGGCAGCCTATTGTGCCCTTGTAGCCAACCATTGTTTGTGCCATACTCATCGAGTTATAGATCGCTTCTTCTGTAGCTTCGATAGCGGCCAGAAACAATGGCGAAACCTGGTCATTTGAAATTTCCGAGTACTTGTAGGTAGTACTTCGGCGAGCAATTGTTCTACGAACCGAATCAGCAGTGGAAAACGCGATGGCATAATCGCCGCTACCATTTGAAAAGGCCGCCCCAGTGCGTGCCAGCCCTGCCATTGATCGTTTTGCGAGGCGACCAAGATTCCGATCAGAGAGGGGGGCATCTGTTGCGAGCACAATCATCACAGAACCATCAACCGATTCGTCTAGGGAACCTTTTAGGTAATATTGCCCAACATTTTTACCAACAGGAATTCCATTTATTTGCAGAACTCCACCAAAATTGGTTTGAACCAACACGCCAACTGTGTACCCGCCAAGGATATCTGGTAATTTCCTTGAACTATTGCCAATTCCACCTTTCCATCCAAAAGCAATGGTGCCAGTGCCGGCACCTACAGCGCCTTCTTCAGGGGGCACGGTTGAGGTGTTGAGCAGGGTAGATAGAACCACATCTTTAGTAACAGAAAACTTCCTTATATTATTGAGTGTACCATCATTGGTTTCACCAACCACAGGATTTATTGAATTGACCTCAATCCCAGGGTTTTGTTCAAGGGTATATTCGATCAAAGCTTGCATGGCAGCTGGGACCGCAAAGGTGTTAGTTAGAACGATAGGGGTTTCGATCTCGCCGAGTTCGGTCAGTTGGGTGCTACTGGTAAGCTTGCCATAGCCATTTCCAACCCATAGACCCGCAGGCACTTTTTCTTGGAAAATCGAGTTACCATGCGGTTTGATGACCGTTACATCGGTACGAACATCCATCCCTTCGATCAGGGTAGTTTGGCCAACCTCTACGCCGAACACATCGGTGATCGAGTTATTTATTCCAGGAGGTAAGATACCGATCTTTCCAGTGATATCAGTAATTCTGCAGTTGCTCATATATTAATGATAGGGTTTATGAAGCTATTTGAAAAGACTTGTTTTTTGAAATGATAAAGAGAATGATGGTGCTGACCAACCCTAAGGTGAGCCCGCCCCACCAAATGGCAATTGGAGCTACTTGGTCATATAAAATCCCACCGAGAAGCGGGGCAAACGCCCGAGAAATTCCCCATGAAAGCCAGTACAAGCTCATATATCGACCACGCAGATCCGCCGGGGCTAGATCCGCGATGAACTTTGTCGCGGTTGGGATAGCGATCAATTCGCCAAAGGTCATGATGACCATACTAAGCCAAAAACCCCAAAAGCTGGTCATTAAGGCTACCGAACCAACGCCAATAGCGTAAAAGAACATACCAAGGGTAATCGCTCTACGCGTTTCCATTTTGCGGATCAGAAG
>CAIRYE010000487.1 GCA_903882765.1 uncultured Anaerolineae bacterium | reverse complement strand
ATTAATTTATTGGCTGGATTGGCTGGGCAAAAAATGCCGAATGTGGTTGATGGATCTGTTTACGATTAGTATTTTCCCTTTTATAAGGGTGCTCCGCAGGCGTTACAATGGGTGCTTTTGGGTTCATTTTTTGATTTGCAATATTTACATAAATAGCGATCAATTTCTTCGATGGCAAGGTCGCTTTTATGTTGTTTAAATTCTTTTACGAAGGTCTTTACTCGATCGCTTAGTTGAATATTCTGAACATCTACTGCCAGATCATCCAAACGATGAAGCAGGTTGATAGGGTTGATCGCGGCGGAAAGGAGAGTTGTTCCTAAGCTCGAGGCGATACTCGACCATTCCTGATCACTAACTGTAACCAGCAGATCATTGTTTTGTTTCTTGGCATAAACGTAGATAGATGTTCGGCTGCCACGGCCGAAATCAGTTTGACTAGTGATCTTTGCTGAGATGGTCGTTTGATCATGAATTTCCGAAAAAACATCAAAAGAATCAGTGTCAAATTCTTGTGATAATGTTCCGATGAATTCTTTGGCGTCATTAAAATCTTTGAGTAGATACTGGTCCATAGTATAGATTATAATCAAAAACCAAGAATGAGGAATTTTGTGAGAAAGAATATTAAGAATTTTACATTTATTTTTGTGTTGCTGTTGGCAACAGCATTTCTAGCGGTAAACCCCAAACCTGAAAGTATTGTGCGGGCTCAGCAGCCAACCGGCTCTATCCCAACAGTTACAGGAACGCCAAGGGGTGCTTTCATAACAGTTACGTATCCAGAACAGATCAATGTGCGCTCTGGGCCAAGCTCAACCATATACCCAAATGCGATCGGAGTGTTGCTTCCTGGCGAAACAGCTCCGGCTATTGGTCGGTCCACAGGCGGAGAGTGGATCCAGATCGTTTATATGGGTGTGCCGAACAACGTTGGGTGGGTGTACACACAGCTAGTGAGTCTATCCCCCAACTCTAACTTATTGCCAGTGGATGCTCCACCAACACCTACTCCTTTAACAACAGCTACCTACGACCCAACACTTGCCGCGGAATTTATTCCGCAATACACCCCAACCCGGTTACCAACCTTTACCCCGGCAGTCCCTTTAGAGCCTGTTACCTATCAGGAAGATAGTTTTTCTGTTCCTTTTCCGATTGGAGTGATCATTGCTGGGTTTGCCCTAGCAGGTCTTTTCGCGGCTTTGGTTTCGTTCTTACGGGGTAGATAAGAAAAATGGAAAAAATAAAAAACAGCCGTAAGGCTGTTTTTTTATTTCCGTTTTTTTCGGTCGATCAGTTACAACTACAGCTGCCACCGCAGGCGCAGCCGCCAGCAGCATCAGAATCATTGTGGTCGTGGGCATGGCCTTCGGAGCCGCAAGCGCAACCGCCGCTTTTTGCTTCGCCGCTTCCGCAGTTGCAGCTCGAAGCGGTGCTTACACCTTCAACAATGAAACCAGCTCCACGCTGGGGATCATTAATGAAATTGATGTGAGCGCCTTTGAGATAGTTGATGGATTGGTCATCGATAACGATGCTAATTTCGTTGGAATTGATGGTGATGTCGTTATCTCGGACATTATTTTCAATAGCCATGCCAAAGCTAACACCTGAGCAACCACCGCCAGCAACATAAACCCGTAAGGACGAGCCTTCCATATTCTTATCTTGTAAGATTTTTTTGAACTCAGTAGCGGCTACTGAACTAACTGTAATGGTTTCAACTTCTTGAAGCATATTTATTCTCCTTTAGTGATGCTAAATATGACAAATATTATCAGATTCGAGTCTCAATGTCAATAAAAAAAGCCTCGAAATTTCGAGGCTTTAGATTGTTAGTTGGTTTTGATTCGATTCTTGAGAGTTCGGTCAAGAAAATCATCTTGTGAAGCGCCAGCTTCCTTGTTTTTCTTGAATTTATTGGCTCTTTCAAGTTTTGATTTCTCAAGCGCAGCCTGCCACGCTGATTCGAAAGCGGTGGGGGAGGGCTCACCCTTGAGCTCTTCGTTCATCTCAAAAGTTTCTACCTTTTCTTTTCGCTTACCGCCGGTTGGTTTCTTACCATCCCGTCTGGGTTTGTCTTCTCGGCGAACTTCTTCCTTAACTTCGGGTTCAGGTAAGGTTGCTTTTATGCTAAGTCTGATCTGCTTCTTCTTGCGATCAACATCCAAGACCATTACATCGATCTCATCGCCTTCTTTGACAACATCAGAGGGGGTCTTTACGTAGCCATGTCCCATTTCGCTAACATGGACCAAGCCTGGCTTTTCAGCGCCGATCTCAACAAACGCACCGTAGGTCTCAAGTCGCTGAACAGTTCCTTTAAGAACCATTTCGGCTTTTATGTCTTTCCAATCCAAACCAAGTGGTTTGATGAGGGAAAGCTCAATACGATCTGCTTTGACTTTCTTTACCCAAGCGTTTACTTCCTGCCCAACGGTTAATACATCTTCAACTTTTTTAACCGATTGATCGGATAACTGTGAAATATGAATCACGCCAGGAACCGGTAAACCGAGATCCACTAGCACGCCAGCTAAAGTAGTTTTAACAACTTTCCCTACCAATTGTGTTTTTGGTTTCACATCTGTGAGGGGAGTTGAAGTGTTTTCGTTTGATTCAACCATAAGGTTTCTCCTAAATATCGGGTTTAATGCCGAAGAATGATTATAACTGAAACTCCGATATTGTCAAACTATTCGCCTGTTTTGGGTTGTAGATACTGAATTTGACAGAAACGAAAACGTTATATAAAATAGTTGTAAGAAAAAGACAAAAATAGGTATAAATCATGTATAAAATCGACAAAATTGACAATGAAATCATAAAACTCTTGAAGCAAGATGGCCGTATTAGGGCATCAGAAATTGCCAGACGCCTTGGAGATAAGTCCGAACGTGCGGTTCGTTATCGCATTGACCGATTGATCGAGAACGAAGTTATTTCGCTAACCGCCATTGTAAAGCCTCGTGGCCTTGGTTTAAATGTGGTAGCGGACGTATTGCTGGAAACTGATTCGGATTCGATCATGGAGATCGCGAAAAAAGTAGCAGACTTTGAATATGTTAGTTACGTGGCTTGCTCCATTGGCGAGACGGATATAAGCCTGCAAGTATTGGCAAGCGATACGGCGGAAGTATACCGCTTTGTAACCGAGGTGATAGGAAAGATCCCTGGAGTTCGAAAAACGACCACCTCGATCGTTCCGATCGTTTTGAAGGATATTTTCCAATGGCAGATTCCAGAGAAATTCGTAACGGATAAAAAACTTGACGAAGCAGAATGATTAGAAAAACGAGGATGATTTTATGAAAAATTTTGAACAGAATGCTAAAGTCCAAGAGCGCGCCCGAAAAGTTTTTCCACTCGGGGTAAATTCGAATTTTCGTTATTGGGGTGAAGGAATAACTCCGTACATTAAAAGAGGTAAGGGCTCTCACATCTGGGATGTTGGCGGAAATGAATATATTGACTATCGCATGGCCTTTGGGCCGATCATTTTAGGGCATTCTTATGATGAAGTAGACGATGTCGTTGCGGCTGAGATTCGCAATGGATTGCTTGCGGCGATGACCTCTGAGTTAGAGATCGAAGTTGGAGAAATGATGGTGGAAATGTGCCCGGGCATTGATATGGTTCGTTTTGCCTGCTCGGGAACAGAAGCGACCATGCATGCCATCCGTATTGCCCGCGCTTACACCGGACGCGAATTGATCGTTAAATTTGAAGGGAACTACCACGGTTTCCACGACCATACCTTATGGTCCACTTACGCTCCAGTGGAATCGTATGGGAACAAAAGAAATCCTATCCCCGTTGCGGCTTCTTCCGGAATATTAAAATCTTTGGGCGAAAAAATTATCACATTACCGTTCAATGATTTTGATGGGTTTGAGCGGGTGATGCGCTCGTATGGCGAGCAAATAGCCGCGGTTATCTCGGAACCATGCCAAGGTAATTGCGGGGCCATACTTCCACTTCCCGGATTTTTGGAACTTATCAGGAAGAAGACCGAAGAATACGGCATCGTATTTATTCTTGATGAAGTTAAAACAGGTTTTCGCATAGCTAATGGCGGGGCGCAGGAGTATTACAACCTCAAGCCAGATATGGCCACCTATGCAAAAGCGCTTGGCAATGGTTACCCGTTGGCAGCCATTGGCGGTAAAGCGGAAATTATGCAGATCATCGGCCATGGAGTTTCGCAGGGCGGTACTTACACCAACAACAAACCAGGTGTAGCGGGGGCTTATGCCACATTAAAACTGCTTAAAGAAAAAAATATCATTGAAACTATCAATCAGCGTGGCGGAATGTTGATGGATGGTCTGAAAAAGATCTTTGCGGAAGCTGGAATGAGCGCGGTTTTCAACGGCTACCCGGGAATGTTCTCCTTTGCTTTCACTGAAGAAAAAATTACCAACCAACGTGAATGGTCCGAAACAAACAAAGATCTGTATTTACTTTTGATGGAAAAGGCAATTGATCTGGGTGTAATGCCCGATTATGACCCTCGGGAGCCGTGGTTCTTGTGTTATTCCCACTCTGAGGAAGATATCAATAAAACATTAGATGTTTTTTCTCAAATTGTTAAAACCCTTTAATAGCAGGATAACAATATATGTCAAAAAGCGATGAGATCGTTGCACTCAACAAAGAATTCACTTTTTTTTCCTGGTCTGTTCAAAACCAGGTAAATCCAATCCCTGTTGCTAGGGCAGAAGGTATTTATTTTTATGATGAAGACGGAAAAAGATATATCGATTTTTCTTCGCAATTAATGAATACCAACATTGGTCACCAACACCCTCATGTGATCGAAGCCATCAAAAAGCAAGCTGATACCTTGTGTTTTGTTCACCCCGGTAATGCAACGGAGGTGCGCGGATTATTAGGGAAAAAACTGGCTGAAGTAACACCCGGGAACCTAAAAAAGACCTTTTATACCCTTGGCGGTGCTGAAGCAAATGAGAACGCCATTAAGATCGCACGATATTTTACTGGGCGAAATAAGATCCTAGCTCGGTATCGCTCATATCATGGGGCTACTCATGGTGCCATAGCCCTCACAGGTGATTATCGTAGATTAGCTGTAGAGCCTGCCATGCCTGGCGTTGTTCACTTCCTTGATCCATTCTGTTACCGGTGTCCATTTGGCCAAAAACAAGAATCTTGTGCCATGGAATGCCTAAAACACCTCGAAGAGATCATCAAATATGAAGGTCCAGATAAGATCGCCGCAATCATAATGGAAGGCGTTGTTGGCTCAAACGGATTGATTGTCCCGCCTGATGGTTATTGGGCAGGAGTGCGTGCTCTCTGTGATAAGTATGGAATTCTTCTCATCTCGGATGAAGTGATGAGCGGTTGGGGGAGAACAGGCGAGTGGTTTGCGGTTGATAATTGGCAGGTGGTACCGGATATCATCACAACTGCCAAAGGCATAACCAGCGGCTATTTGCCCTTAGGAGCGGTCATTGTTTCGGATACGATCGCTACTTATTTTGACGATAAAATGCTATCCGCGGGGCTGACTTATAACGGTCACGCTCTTTCGTGTGCAGCCGGCTTAGCTACCATCGAAGTTTATGAACAAGATGGACTCATCGAAAACGCTCGAGTGATTGGCGCATATTTAGGTGAGCAATTAGAAAAGATCAAGAAAAGCCATTCTTCAGTCGGGGATGTTCGATACATTGGTTTGTTCACAGCCATCGAATTGGTTCAGGATCACACCAGCAAAGAACCGATCTCTGCTAAGGTAATGGGAGAGATCAATGCAAATCTTCGCAAAAACGGTTTGTTTACATTTTTGATGGCAAATCAAATGGGGAGCATCATTTTTATCGTTCCGCCCTTATGCATTACCAAAGAGCAATTGGATGAAGGCTTGCAAATTGTCGATCGTTCCATTGATATTGCCGATCGATCCTTGAATGTAAATTAACCAAAACCCTTTGGAGACAGAATAATGACTCGAAATATTTCAAACGCGCTGGAGTATTCCAACAAATGGTTGGATCTGATCAAAGACCCGTCCTTGCCAGATCAGGATACCGCCAAGTGGATCATAGATGAATCGAAAAACAATTTTGCCGAACATTTCAATCGAAATTGGTTGGAATATCGAAAATCCGTTACGGAAGCTGGCCAGTGGGCAGCCGTGGAATGGACCGGAAAAGGCGCCAAGTTTCAAGATGTAATGGGTAGAGAGTATATCGATTTTCTTGGTGGCTACGGAATGATGAGCCACGGATGGGCAAATGATGAGATCATCGAGGCTGTAAAATCTCAACTAATGCGAACGCCTATGCCAAGCCAGGAATTGATCGACCCTTTGCGTGGAGTTTTAGCGAAATTATTATCAGACATTACTCCGGGAAATCTTACCTATTCTTGGTTCGCCGCCAGTGGAACAGAAGCCATTGAAGCAGCGATCAAGATCGCCAAGCTTTACACTGGGAAAAGCGCTTTTATCGCTGGCGTAAAGGCCTTCCATGGCAAAACAATGGGTTCTCTATCGCTTTTGGGAAAGGCTGATTACCGACAACCCCTTGGTACCTTGTACGGTGGGCAGGTCTTTCACGTTCCTTTTGGCGATGCTGATGCGGTCGAGAAGCAATTAGAGATCTGCGAGAAGGTGGGCATTGGGGTGGCGGGTGTTATCTTTGAGCCAATTCAAGGCGAAGCCGGAGCTATTGTTCCACCTGATGATTTTTGGCCGCGTGTTCGCGCCATTACCCGAAAGTACAATACTCTCCTGATCGCTGATGAAGTTCAGACCGGTTTAGGGCGTACCGGTAAATTATGGGGTGTAGACCATTGGAACGTTGAACCTGATATTTTGGCGGTCGCCAAGGCTTTGGGCGGTGGAGTAATGCCCGTTAGCGCGGTGTGTACTACAGAAGAGATCTTCAGGCCAATGATGTACCCGAATCCATTTATGCACACAACTACAACTGGTGGTGGTGCCTTGGCTTGTTCCGCGGCTATCGCTTCTATTAATGTAACGTTGAAATATGATCTTCCCCGTCAGACTGCCGAAAAAGGAGATTACATCATGGAAAAACTGCTTGGTTTCAAGGAGCAGTATTCCAACATTTATAAAGACGTCACTGGGAAAGGTTTGTTGATCGGCCAACATTTTACAACTCCCGAGATCGGATACAAGGTAGCTTCAAGTTTGTTCAAACGAGGGGTTGTTGTGGCAGGTACCCTCACTAGCGCGCAGACTGTCCGTATCGAACCCCCTTTGGTGATCACCTATGAGGAGATCGACGAAGGCCTAAACAGATTAAACGATGCTTTATCTGAAGTAGCGAAGTCAATTTAATTTAATTTTTCATTTCCGATTTTCAGGAGTTTTTCGATGAGCGATTTTGCAGTTGAATTACGGGATGTTGTTAAATCATTTCAAACCCCCGAAGGGGGCTGGATAAACGCCGTTGACCATGTTGATATGAAGATCAATAATGGTGAGTTTTTCTCACTTTTGGGATCTTCGGGTTGCGGTAAAACGACTTCTCTACGCATGATGGCAGGATTTGAGTGGCCAACCGAGGGCGAGGTTTTTATAGCCGGTCAACCGCAAGGAAAAAAACCTCCGTTCCAACGTCCCGTCAATACTGTTTTTCAAAGTTATGCGTTATTTCAACACATGACAGTTCATCAAAATGTAGCATTCGGATTAGAAATGGAAAAAGTACCAAGCAAGCAGATCACCGAACGGGTTGGAAAAGCCCTTGAGATGGTCAAGTTATCTGGCATGGATAAGCGATATCCTAAGCAACTTTCCGGCGGGCAGCAACAACGAATCGCCTTAGCTCGAGCTTTAGTTAAACTGCCTTCTGTACTCTTATTAGATGAACCTTTAGGCGCTTTGGATCTGAAACTTAGGAAAGAAATGCAGCTTGAGCTGAAATCCTTACAACGTGAAGTAGGGATCACCTTTGTTTTTGTGACACATGATCAAGAGGAAGCCTTGACCATGTCAGATCGCATCGCTGTGATGAGCCATGGGAAAGTATTGCAAGTTGGTCCACCGATCGAGATCTATGAAAGACCGAACTGCAAATTTGTGGCAGATTTTATCGGAGATACCAATTTCTTCGAAGGCGTAGTAACAGGGATCGATGATAAAAAAGTGACAGCTCATATCCCATTGCTGAACTCGACTTTGGTTGGCATGAATACTGGTGGAGTGCGATTAAACGATAAAGTTGTTATCTCGGTGCGACCAGAAAAAATACGTTTAACAGAAACGTGCGTTCTTACATACAACTGTTTTGAGGTAAACGTTAAATCTTCAGCATATATTGGTTCAGACACCCGCCTTGAGGTTGAATCAGAACGACAGAGGATCAAGATATGGGAGCAAAACCATATTTCCACTCTCGATCCACGAGCCTACCACCAAGGTGAGGTTAAGGCGTTTGCCACCATCCTCCCTGAAAACGCTTTGGTTCTACCAGCAGAATAGGATTGGTGAATAATATGTTTGACAAGCTCAGGCAAAATAAATCCTTCCAAGGAACCTTGCTGGTTGCTCCAACTCTCGTGTTCATGATCGGATTGCTGATCATCCCGCTGATCCTCACAGCAGTGATTTCTTTTGGAGAAAGAGATTCGAGTGGTGGAGTCATTTACTCTTTTGGGTTACACAATTATTATAAATTGATCGGTTATTCGACCAATTGTGACTCTGGTGCATCAAGTTGTTTTGATATGCTCTATGTTCAAATTTTGTGGCGCTCACTAACACTGGCGTTCCAAACCACTATGATCGTAATTTCATTGGCATATCCATTAAGCTATTTCATTGCCAGAGCAACTCCTTCAAAAAGAAACACCTACCTGTTCATGGTATTAGTACCTTTGTGGACAAATTTTGTTATTCGAGTGTATGCCTGGATGATGATTTTGAGAACACAAGGAGTGATTAATGGCATTCTTGGGGCTATCGCGAATTTGTTGCACATTCCTTTTGCTCCGTTGGAAATGCTCTATACACCTGGCGCGGTTTTAGTGGGGATGGTCTATGAATTTCTTCCGTTCATGATCCTTCCAATTTTCACATCACTTGAGAAAATTGATAATTCTTTGTATGAGGCTGCTGCTGACCTTGGTGCAAATTCAATCAAAACCTTTTTTAAGGTTACATTGCCTTTGTCCATGCCTGGTGTTGTCGCTGGAACCATTTTGGTATTCATTCCTGTGATGGGAACCTTTATTGTGTCTGATCTTTTAGGTGGGCAGAAGGTGATACTAGTAGGTAATCTAATTCAAAGGCAATTCCTTGATGCACGCGATCCTACATTCGGAAGTGCTGCATCCTTGGTCTTGATGGTGATGACCTTGATTGTCACATACTTTTACACCAAAAAATTTGGTTTCGGCGAGGAGATCATCGTCGCATGAACCCACACCGAAGATCTATCTTTGTAAAAACAATGACTTTCCTGGTTTACTCATTTCTCTATTTGCCAATATTTGTTTTGATCATTTACTCGTTCAATTCCTCGAAGACAAATATTCTTTTTGAAGGGGTGATCAGCAAATTTGGAGATTTGCAAATTGTTGATGGCAATGTGCTGCAAAGTCCTTGCGGTCCATTTCATTGGTTCTGCGAGTTAGCGAAGAACAAAGAAGTTCGTAGCGCTGCCGGCAACACATTGGAAATTGCTTTCATCTCTACCATAAGTTCAACCATCATTGGAACTTTAGCGGCGTTAGCGTTATCCCGTTACAATTTCAAACTTAAACCATTTTCCGAAATGTCCCTATATATTCCGATTGTTATTCCTGAGATCGTGATGGGTATTGGCATTCTTACGTTTTTTAGTCAAGTTTTTAATTATCTAAACTCTCTTATAGGGTTGCAAGGCGATGCCAGATTGGGGCTGGGATTATTTACTGTTATTGTTTCGCACATCGCTTTTAGCGTTCCATTCGTTGTACTGGTAGTTCGTGCTCGATTACAGGGAATGGACCAATCGTATGAGGAAGCCGCCATGGACCTCGGCGCAAACGAACTCACCACCTTTTTCAGGGTCACCCTACCAATGTTATTGCCCGGTGTATTATCAGGCGGGCTAATGGCATTTACCTTATCTTTGGATGATTTTGTTATTACCTTCTTCACAAATGGTCCAGGTTCAACTACCTTACCAATTTATGTATTCGGTTTATTACGTAAGATCATCACACCACAAGTAAACGCCCTTTCAACCATATGGATCATGGTTGTGTTTACAGTGGTGTTATTGTTGCAATGGCTTCAAAATCGTGAGTCCAGCCATAAATAATTTGGACAACATTGTAAACCGCACGAAAAATAAAAAGGAGAATGAGATGAACAAGAGTAAAGTTTGGAAAATATTTGTTTTGTTTTTGGTATTCACTTTTTTGGTTTCTGCCTGTGGCAGTGCTGAAAAAACTGACCAAGCCGCAACTGGTGGAGAGAAATTCACCACCTCATCTGGGTTTGTTTGTCCAGAACCGGCTACAAAAATGGAGGTTACCTCGAAAGAACTCAATCTGTTCGTTTGGACGGAATATATTCCAGGTGAGTGGAAAGAGTGCTTTGAGCATGCTTATGGAGTGACCATCAACCATGGCGAATATTCAAGCAACGAAGAAATGTACGCCAAACTTTCTTCAGGCAGCTCCACCTACGATATCGTTCAACCACCCGATTACATCGTGTCGTTGATGATCAAGAAAGGCTTGTTACAGCAATTGGATAAAAACTAGCTAACCGTAATCAAAGACCTTGATCCAAAATATATGAACCTTCCTTTTGATCCTGGCAATGAATACACTATCCCCTACGAAGGTGGATTGGATGCGATCATCTATAATTCATCAAAGGTAACCAATGCTCCTACCTCCT
>CAIRYE010000486.1 GCA_903882765.1 uncultured Anaerolineae bacterium | reverse complement strand
TAGTGTAATTATCGGATTGTTCGTTGTCGAAAGTCATTTCGATGGGAAAGAGCGGCTTTTCATCCAGCGTCATCTCTTCAAAAAACTTGCCGATGCGAATAGCAAGTTCGCTGCGGGCTTCTCGCAAATGGTCGTTTTGTAGAAGCAGCAAGAAATGGTTTAGGTCGGCGCTGTAATTCTCCCAGTTGGGGATTTCGCCTTGGGTTTTTACCAAAAATACATCCACGATCTTTTCTTGGTTTCGATTTCCAGTGCTACTTCGAGATTGGTTCGCCGGGTTGGTCGAATCGCTTTCGGTGTTGCCGGCATAGGTGAAAATATCGCCAGAGAGGATGTTCAGACCGTACAAAAACATCAGACCGCAGATCAACGAAAGCTCGCCGAGATAATCGTAGGCGACGATGGTGATCTTCCAATGGTCCCCGTCGATCTGGATCGGTTCAATGGCGCACAGATCGGTCTTGGATAAGTGATCGGCGAAGGCAGCGTGTTTCTTGATCTCGTTCTTGTCGAACGCCATCGAATAATCAGAATCCATCCGCGAGACATGTTGTTGAACGATCGGATCAAACTCGTTTGGATCGTTTAATGGTTCAGTTAGTTCGGTGGTGTCTTCCATTAGAAATTTCGCGTAGACACTGCGGATGGCGATACTGTGCTGCTCGTACCGTTCAATAAAAGCTTCGGTGGAGGGAAACCCAAGACGCTTTGAAAGCAGGTAGATAGAATGAGGGTCGGTAGGAAGGGCGTAGGTTTGGCGATAATGCATTAGCTGCAGAAAATGCTCCACGGTTCGCAGGAAGATATAACCATCGGTGAGAATTCGGGCTTCTTGGGTAGAGATCAACTGGAATTTATGAAGCCTGCGAAGCGCTTGAAGCGAGGAGCGCTTTCGCAGTTTGGGGTTGGCGCTCCCATTTAATAATTGGATGTATTGGATCACAAATTCTACATCCCGGATGGAGCCAGCGCCTAATTTCACCTGCCCCCATTCCTTGCCGCGTTCCCGCAAAATTTCTTCGGTTCGGCTCTTCATGCCGTAAACATTCTTCTTGATGGTTGCGGGGTCTTCTGAATAAAGTATCGGTTCGATTTGAGTCAAGAATTCGAACCCCAGGTCATGATTACCAGCGATAGGGCGAGCTTTGATGAGGGCTTGTTTTTCCCACAGCTTCGAATGCTTGTGTATATAATTCGTATAGCCATCAACCGAGGTGACCAATAAACCATCGCGACCCCAGGGACGAAGGCGCATATCGACGCGATAGAGAAAGCCCTCTTCTGTCATTCTGGTGAGCAGATCGATGAGGATCTGGCTGGTTCTTGTAAAATCAACTTCATCATCTTTGGAGATAAATAAAAGGTCGATATCAGAGCTATAGTTCAGCTCGTTTCCGCCTAATTTTCCCATTCCTAAAACCACGTAGTGGGTAATTGGTTTACCAGTTTGCTCTATCGCTTTTTCTAAGCAGGTCTGAACGGTCGCGTCTGCAAGGATCGATAATTGCTGGGTGACCGATTGCAAGTCTAATACGCCAAGCAGATCACCGGCGCCGATGCGAAGCAGCTCTTTTTTATGCGCTTTTCGCATCGAAATTAGAAGCTGATCACCCTCAAGCGAAGCGATGGCTGTTTGCAACTGTTGTAGAACCTCAACATAGGATTTTTGGTGAGCTAACCGATCGTGATCAATGAGAATGAAGATATTTTCAGGTTCCTTGAGTAATATTTCGGTGAGGAATTGGCTGCCCGAAAAAATGGTGAGAAGTATCTCAAGTACGCGGGGATTCTCCTCAATGATCGATAACAGGTCAAGCGTATCGCCATTAAAGATGAGCCGTTCAAAATTTACCAAGGCAAGGTCAGGATCAGGGCAATTAGATAGGGTTAAAAGGAACGTCGGTAAAAATATATTGAAATTCTCAGGGGATATGCCGGCTGAGTTACCAAGTTTTTTGAGCAAAGTGTAGGCTGTTTGCCAATTTTGAAACCCGAGCGATGAAAAAAGTACCTGACAAGCTTCTTCAGGCAATTCGCCACGCAAGAATAGGTCGGTTGGAAATTTTGAATGCATAAATCAAATTATAGCTAAGAAAAGTAAAACTAAAGGTCTTATAATTTATCGCGAAGCATCGCAAATGTTAGTTTCGCTAAATACTAAACTTACAGGATAGAATTTGTAACGATATGACCGAAACCTCAAAAACAAAGATCCTCAACTTAGCGCTTTTCGGGGCGATCTTTCTCTTCTATGTTCTCTATTTTGGGATCGACGTTTTAAAGGACAATTTTTGCGGAAACACCGCTGTTGATTATTGCGCTTATTGGAGCGTTGGTCAGATCATTAATGAACAAGGTTTCGATCAGATCTATAATTTTGATTCACTGCAGCATTATCAACAGCAAATTTATCCCAAGACCTTCACCATCTCCAAGGATGGCTTAATTTTTCCGTTTTTATACTTACCGATCTTTGCGCTACCGTTTTCTCTTTTTGCGCTTTTTAGTATCAGCGGAGGTTACGTTCTTTACTCCATTTTCAATGTTGGGGTTAGCATTTGGTACCTGAACTTTTTTTTCAAAAATGTTACCAAACGACCAATCGACTCCAAGTACCTTATGTTCGCGATCTTCTCCATACCATTTTTTCAAAACCTATTATTAGGGCAAGTAAATGTTTTGTTGCTTGTCGCGGTGGGGGAATTTGTTCGAAACGAACTTGCCGGCAAACCTACCAAAGCAGGAGTTTGGCTCTCAGGGTTACTACTCAAACCGCAAACCTTGATACTCCTTCTCCCTTATTATCTATTTAAGCGGAGATGGGATCTGTTGTTGGGTTTCTCCCTTTCAGGTGGGGTTATGCTGTTAGCGTCTTATTTGTTGGTTGGAAACATGGGCGTTGCGAACTTAGCTGACATGGTCACGGTGACGTCGCTGGGAAAACACACCACAAATCCATTTGTGATGATGAATTTTCGGATGGCCGGGCTAACCGTAGGATCTTTTTTAGGGAACACGGTGGGCAGCCTGAGCTTTTGGATCGGCTCGATCTGCGCGATCCTACTAACCTACATTCTTCTTCGTCGGACGAAAAAATACTCTTCAACCGGCGGTGTGAACGCTTTGTTGGTCCTTTTGACCAGTACGATGTTGCTT
>CAIRYE010000485.1 GCA_903882765.1 uncultured Anaerolineae bacterium | reverse complement strand
CCAACAGGGTCAATTCGCTGGTCCAGTAACCCTTTGTTGATAAGATCGCAATTCCAGTCTCGAGTAAGGCGGCTTTGCTTTCGCTGGTCAAAAAATCGGTAAGGGCATGGGATTCGACCCTATCCACCTCGTTCATTTCGAGCATTTTTCGGCCAGCGCTGTTGAGGTAGCTGAAGGATAAATCAGTAGTGAGTGAACCAACCAGGTCTTGGGCGGTATCGATGATGGTACGCAGGTGCAGCGTTTCTTCAAGGTTTGCTTTGCGCTCTACCAGATCCCAAACATGATCCATAAATGCGGTGGCTTGATCAGAATCTTGTTTTGAGTATGGGCTGATCTTATTGCCTACCCCAATGATCGCCACTACCTTGCCTTGCCTCAGAATGGGCAGCACCATCAAGCGCTTTAACACCGAGTGGCCAACAGGAAATGTTTTGAGAGTGGAGAGTGCTTCGCTATCGTTATAAAAACATACTTCTCCGCTTGTAAAAGCATCCATCCAAATACGCCCATCACCAAACAAGTTGTGCTGGGGGCGGCCAGGCACGGTGCAAACGTTATTGAGAGTGTTGTTAGACCATAGAACCAGATCAGAGGTGTTGACTGAACTGGAAACATTGTGGAAGAAGGATTGCTTGCTGCGCACCAAACTCTCAAGCTGGTCTAAGGCTTGTTTTACGATCTCTTCGGGTGTGTGGGTGTTGGCGAACTCGTTGATGGCAAGGCGCATTTGCAACACCTGCTCGGAAAGGGTTCTCTCGGTTACATCTTCGTAAATGGAACCAATATGATTTCCCTTCGCTGATGGGATCACGAAAGAGGTTTGGCGGACCATTTTTCGTTCGCCGTCGAGGGAGAACAACGATTGTGATTGATCGCTAGGGCCGTTAGGCACTTTGCCGCTGGATAGCATAGCCTGAAAACCAGCCTTCACTTGCTCCATTGGGAAGTTCACCAACTCTTCGGAGGTACGCAAATTTGCCGCGACCTCCCAGGCGTATTTACCGATCACCTGCTCCCGCGGGATGCCTGTGATGGATTCCTGGGCAGTGTTCCATTCAATAAATTTGCCCTCTTCATCAATGAGCGATTTGCCGAGCGGCGATCTCTCGATAAAGCCTCTAAAACGCGATTCGCTATCCTGCACCGCTAATTCAAATTCTTTGCGGTCCGTTATATCCTGCAGGGATCCAACCAGGCGTTTTATGCGGCTGGTCTTTTCTTCTTCCACTCTACTGATCACGCGAACCCAGCGGATCCCATCGGGTGTGATAACGCGGTGTTCAATATCATAATCGTCATGATTGGCATTATCGAGGAACATTGACCTCACTACGGGCAGGTCTTCGTTTGGGATGAGATCCAGAAATTCCCGCAAAGTGCGTTTTCGGGGATCATCCTGCCAACCTATGATGCGGTAGTATTCTTCGGAGCCAGAAAACTCAGCTTTTCTATAGTTAAAACTCCAACTGCCAATATGAGCTAAGGTTTGGGCAATTTTT
>CAIRYE010000484.1 GCA_903882765.1 uncultured Anaerolineae bacterium | reverse complement strand
TAACTTGGATGTTGCTGTATTTCGCCTCAACAACGATCTGGTCTTTTCCTTCTGCAACCCCAAAGCCCTTGACTGGTTCGGTTTACGTCGATCAGACCTTCTCGGCAAGTCGTTTTCGGGCTCCAAGCCTAGCCTAAGCTACCCCACACTGCAAACCAGCCTTTCCTACTGCCTTCAGTCACAGCTGCACGCCACCCTACAGCTCACCGATGAACAAGGCTCGCATTGGAACGCCCATCTCAGCCCATCCCAAAGCGGCGTCACAGTATCCATCACCCCTGCCCCCATCCCCACGCCCGCGCCGATCGATGCAGCCCTGCAAGAAAATTTCGTTCCTTTCATCCAATTCAATACCGACGCTATCTTCCTCGCTCGCCGAGATGATGGTGTAGTGATCCAGGCGAACCAAAAATTCGCTGAGTTGATCAAGCTGCCGCTGGAATCGATCATTGGTTTTTCAGCGAATAATTATTTGATTTGGGATAATGCCGCTGAGTTAGCGGAGCAATCCGCAAAATTTGAAACGGAAACACAGGTGGATAACCTGGAGCTAAAAATTGTGGATGGAACCGGAACCGTCCGAAAGGTAGTGATAAACTCGCGATCGGTCATGTTGGAGGGCGTTCTGTGCAGCATCAATATACTGCGCGAGGTGAACGACCCAACTACATCGCCGCAACCTCCCCTTTCCGATTCTACTAGCCTTATTTCCACCATCGAAGACCTGCGCCGGCGTTTAGAAGTCCGTGGCAACGAACTTACACTGGCGAACCAACAGGTAGAGGCAACCGCGCGCAATACCCAGGTTTTATTCGAGATCACCAAATATCTGTTGGAAGCCGAAAAATACGACGAAGGTTTGAAACATGTAGCGGATGTTTTGGCGAACAAAATGGGCTACGACCGAATTTCCATCTTCATTTTTGATGTTGATAAAAGAACGGTAACCGGTTTTTACCGTGGCGGTAAAGACCACAAGCGGGTGGAGGAAGTTGAGTTCGAAGAATTATGGGAAGGCCTAACCGGTTGGGTCATTCGATCCGGCACAACCGCCCATTCGCCGCTAGGCCAGCCCGATGAACGGGAAAGTGAAAAAGTGAGGGAGCGGCGTGAATCGAATCATAGCGGCGCTATTGTTGTGTCTCCCATCAAATATCAAGGAACTGTCCTTGGGACGATCACTGCCATCAAAAAAGCCAACCAGGTTGAATTTGCTAAGGACGAAATAGCTCTGCTTGAATCCATTGCCGCGCAAGTATCCACCGCTATCCAAAACAACGCCCATTTCCAAGCATTACGGCGCGAAGTGCAGTTCCGCAAGGATGCCGAAGAAAATGTACTGCGTTCGCAAAGTTACTTAGAAGAGCAAGTAATGCTGCGAACGAAAGCCTTGGAAAAATCGAACCAGGGTTTGCGTATGTTGGGTGAGTGCAATCAGGTCATCGTTTCCTCTAATTCTGAGCAGGAATTGTTGGAGAAGATCTGCTCGGTGGTAGTTGGGGCAGGCGGTTATAGCCTTTGTTGGATCGGGTTTGCCTTAGAGGATGCCCAAAAGACCGTTAAACCAGTTGCCTGCACCGGCTTCGAGAGAACTTTTTTTGATGCTGTTCCCTTTACCTACGCCGATGAATATTATGGCCGCGGCCCTACCGGCACCTGCATCCGCGAGAACCGCCCGGTGGTCATCAACGACCTGCAAAACGCGGAAGCCTACCCAAATTGGGCCATCGACGCGAAAAATCGCGGATATAGTTCGATCGTGGCTGTGCCGATCAGGTTAAACAACAAGATCTTAGGCGCTCTCACCTTATATTCTCCCTCTGTTGATGCCTTTAAGACGGATGAGGTAACCACCATCCAATCGCTCGCGGTCAATATTTCCATTGGCATCAATTCCATTCGTTCTCACCAAGAGATCCTTCGGTCTGAAAAACGCTTCAAAAATTTCTTTGATAATACCCCAACCAGCGTATTGATCGCCCGCACGGTTGATACCTACATTGTTGATGCCAATCGGTCCGCCCTTTCTTGGCTTGGTCTTGAGCGGTCGCAAGTGGTTCACCATGTCATCCCTGAGATATTTGGGCAAGAACCCTTACAAAAATACGCCGGGCTGATCGCGATCATCCAAGATCATCAGCCGGTGCATGAATACAACATAGAGCTGCGCAACGCCAAAGGCGAACTGGATCATTTTCTATTATCTTCTGAACCGATCGAGCTGGATGGCGTGCCCCACAGCCTGATCTCGCTTAATACCGTTACCGAACTTTTAAAAGCCAGCGAAGAATTACTTAAAAGCCAAGAAAGGCTCTTGAGCGCTCAGAAATTGGCGAAGCTTGGCAACTGGGAGTTTGATCTCGCAAGTGGTCGTTCCTCATGGTCCGCCCAAATGTTCGAGATCTTCAACTTTCCTGTTACTCCTCAGCCGCCTGAAGTTGAAGAGATCGTGAAAAATGTTCATCCTGATGATGTCGATGAATTTATGCGCGTTCTTCAAACAGTTCAAAAACAAACCGATACGCTTTATTTGATCTACCGATACTATCCCTTCGCGGATAAACCTATCCTGCGGTATTTAGAGGCAACCTATTCGCCCGATTTTGGACCGGATGGTAAGGTAAACCGCACTTATGGCACAACGCAGGACGTGACTGATAAAAAGGTTGCTGAGTTGAATTTGTTAGAAGCTCAGCAGCAGCTAAAAATTGCCCAAACCTTAGCTCATATTGGCAGTTGGAGTTTTAACTATAGAAAAGCTGAGTTTTCTGGCTCCGAAGAATACTACCGCATCATAGGTTGGCAGGATGATCCCCGAAAACACACTTTGCGAGAATTTCTTGATCTCATCCCAAACGAAGACCTGCCCGTAGTGAGGTCAATGTTCCTCGATAATGCCAATCATGACCATTACGATATTGAACACCGCGTTATCACACCCGATGGGATCCGCTGGGTTCGCGTGATCAGTAGAGTGGAAGAAGAAAAGACCAGCCGCATAAAACGCCTGGTTGGCTCCCTGCAGGATATAACGGACCGCAAAGAATATGAACTCGCCGTGCAGGATAGCGAATCACGCTTTAGGGGCTTTATCCAGAGATCTCCGCTCGGCAAATCGCTCATTGATGAGGAAGGTAAGTTCATTGAATGGAACACTGCCCAGGAATCCATCACAGGCATCCCGCGGGAGCAGGTGATCGGAAAATATGCCTGGGAGGTCCTCCCAAAATTACGAACCGCTGAAGAGCCGGTGGACTTCCCGATGGAACAAGTGAAGGCTGGTTTTTTGGCTATACTATCCAGCGGTAAAGTGCCCATCCGTACAAGAGAACAGTCACAATCGTTGTTCTCCCTTGACGGCGAACGAAAAATGATCCACCAAACCTCCTTCATTATCCCGTCAGCGAAGGGAAATCATATCGGCTCCACCTACGAAGATGTAACCGAGCGAACCCTCTCTGATCAAGTGCTGAAAATGCGCCTTGCCATCAACGAGTTCGCCAACACCCACACACCCGAAGAGATCGTAAAACAAGCCTTAGACCAGCTTGAGAGTTTGGTGCGCAGCAAGCAATCCTTCTTCCACAATGTTTCCAGTTCAGTCAACACC
>CAIRYE010000483.1 GCA_903882765.1 uncultured Anaerolineae bacterium | reverse complement strand
GTGGTGATTGGAAAATGGGCTCGGATTTGGGTACCTATGGCGGCCACCTAAATCCGAGTGAGTGAGATGCCGCGGAAGGCGGCGGCCAACCACGAGGGTTGGCCATACCTATCGTCAGCGCGAACTGAGGCTTTACCATTGCACTTCTTCTCTGTGGGACGAGATAAAGCCCCCTTTCGCCCGCCACGCTTTGTGGGATGAAAATCCTCACTAATTTTCTTTCGAAAACACCCCAATCAGCCAGCAAAGGTGGTTCTCGCACCAATCAAGAGGTGGTTTTGATAGCTTTTGACGCAGGTAAGACGCTATAGTTGACTTACTATCCCTTTTGGAGGCTATAATGAAAAATAATTCTTCTAGACTAATGATCCTTTTCTTGCTTTGCGGCGCGGCTTGCTGGGGGGTGTTCAACCTGATCGGTTCTACCGTGGATGAGCAAGGCTTTTTGCGGGAGCCATTTTTTCTGATCCCTTTTGGCTGGCTGTTTTTCTTTTTAGCTTTGGTCAGCGCTCTAGGTACCGTGATCGGATGGGCAATGCGTAAGAAGGCTAACTGATCGTTGATCATTAGCGGTGCCGGTAAGATGGTAGCAAAGCACGCAGTGCCCACGCAGCGCTGAGGAAAAACTGGACCTTATTACGAAGACACAGACCAGCGGAGTTGCGGTAACTTCGCGCTTTATGGTGAGGTATTTTGAAAAACTAACCTTATTTGGTTAGTTTTTTCTTTAAAGACTACCCTTTTACTGTTTTTAATAGATAAGGTAGATTTTTCTAACTCTACTATACTTGTGCGAATGGAGATTCTATGAAAAAAATTAATATGACCGTACTTGCACTAGTGATGATCATCGCCAATTTTACTACCGCATTCGCTGGTAGCGGCGGTATCAAGTTCGTCGAGGTTCGCCCCGATGGTTCTGGAACTAGTTTTGTTTTCCAGTCGGACAGCGCTCTGAGCCGCGACCAATTGAACACGATGGTTCGCCTGAATAATGGCAGCGAATTCCCTTTGTATTGCAACAATCAAAAAGATAAGGGGTTAGTGGTTTGCGAAATGTCGCACAAGGTAGATGGCGGCACAGCTAATTTTTACCTAGGTGGCAACTTCTGGCAGATCATAGTACCAGAAACCAAAGGCGCAAAGACCGGGCCCGGATGTTTTAATGTCAATGTCTATGATTGGCCTGCTGGAGGCACTCCCTATTCCGGCTGGGCGGAAATGGAAACTCTTTGTTTGGATTTCGTGCCCGCCGACCGTGAGGTACTTGAAATCGTAGATGATGTCGTCGATGGAAATTTCACCTTTTCCGAAAATGGTCCGGTTTGTGATGGAATCATTAATCCAGGAACCGGCTTGTATTACAACCGTTGCCCAGGCGCCTTTACTACCTGGTAAGAAGGAACATGCCGCGAAAATTTGGCAGCCAAGGAACTTGAGCACCTGCCAATCCTGGTAACATAATCGATTACGCCCCCTGAGGTAAGACCAACTCAGGGGGCGCTTTTTTGCCGTTAGACCGGTAAGTAGGTTCAGAATACCACCAGCTTTAGAAGCAGATCAAGGTTCCCCTACCCGCTTGGAAAGCGGAGGCGGTTGTTATGGGGTTTGGCCTTTCCTCCGGTGGGAGTAGAGAAGGCGGTATCCAATTTTGGAGGGATAGAATCTCATTCCCCCCGATCTACTGGTCCCCACGTTTGGCTAGTACCACCAAAATACCTACTAACGCGATGCCAATGACCGCGACCACCCCGATCAATAAGATGCTCACCATACTTGCCTCCTGTTGTTGCGTCTAAATCTTTTTATACTACAATTATTCTAACAACAACAGGATGCATGACAAAAAGCCCTGAAAGTTGTACTATTAATGTGTCTTAGCATTTGTTTGTTAGAACCGTTCAAACCAAAGGAGAGTAATTATGGAATGGTACAAAGCTGTTTTACAGAAATACACTGTTTTTTCTGGCAGGGCTCGCAGGAAAGAATATTGGATGTTTGTTTTGGTGAACTTTTTTATCATCATTGCTTTAGAAATTGTAATGTTCATTCTTGGGTCGATGGACGATAACTTGATGTTGATCGGCAGCGGTCTGCTATCGCTGTATGGGTTGTATATTTTTCTGCCAACGCTGGCGGTTGCGGTTCGCCGGCTTCATGATGTTGGGAAAAGCGGCTGGTGGTACTTTATAGCTTTGGTCCCCTTCATTGGTGGAATTTGGCTGCTGATCTTATTCGCCAGCGATAGCCAACCCGGAGAGAACCAATACGGCCCCAATCCAAAAGGGATGTAATTCCTCTTTCTCGAACAACAAACCGCCCTATAAAAAAGGGCGGTTTTCTTTTTCCGGTTGTAATAAATACCTCAGTGTTGGCGTTCAACTTGATGGTACACAACTAACAAACACCCCAAACGGCTGCAACAAAAAATTTGCCCACCTCGACCGGCTTAGATCTCAACCTTCTGCAAACGAAAACATGGGAAGAATTTGGCGTTCTCTAGCAGGCTTTGGCGGGTGCCATCGAGCGGAACTTGGCTCCAGCGTTCGAACACTTTTTTCATGGTGGGGGCGTAGGTGGTGTATTCTTCAATGGTATCGGCGCATTCCTCAAGGCTTAGCGGGATGGCGATGGCGTTGTAGTGCTGCCTGCCAACGCGCACCTGCAGGCGCGGGTCGGCGAGCAGGTTCTTCACCCAATCTGAGCGGTACGCCCAGCCGCTGATGATGACCGGTTCGTTGGTGAGCTTGTGCCGGGAGAACTCTAGCGGGGTATCGCGCCATTTGCCGCTTTTGCGGCCGCGGGTGGTAATGAGCAAGTAATAGGGGCCAACGAACTCGCCGAGTCCGATCTTCCACATGAAGATGGGCATTTTGAAGAAGTATTTTAAAAACCAACCAGGCCTATCTAGGGCGGAATATTTGCCTAATAAGTCACTCTCTACCCGCAGCTGAATTTTTTGGAAAAGGGTCTTTTTTTCGTTTTCTTCGTTCATAGTTCCATTGTAGAACTTACCGCAAGAAAAGAAAAGAGGTTAGTCGTCGGCTACTTCGGTGCGGTTGCGGCCGTTGCGTTTGGCTTTGTACAAGGCGGCATCAGCTTTTTGAATGAGCTCTTCGGGTTTGTTGGCGTGCCGTGGGTAGAAGGATACCCCCAGCGAAATGGTAATGGATTTGAGCTCTTGGCCTTTGTATATCACTTTGGATTCAGCGGCGAGCTG
>CAIRYE010000482.1 GCA_903882765.1 uncultured Anaerolineae bacterium | reverse complement strand
TGTACCCATTCAACCTCCAAGCGGGCATTTTCCTTTTAGCGTCCATCCTTCCGGGTATCGGCAATCTCCTTTTTACCCTCGGCTATTTCCCCATCCCCGGGTACGACCCCGGCTCAGCGTTATTGGGCTTTACCGGCGGATTATTATCCTTAGCCACCTTCCGCTTTCATTTATTCGAGCAAGACCCCATCGAATACCAGCAAGTTCTCAACGAATTACCCGACCCAATTCTCATTCTCGACCGCCAAGAAAGGCTGGTCTTCTCCAATTCATCAGCCAAGATCTTGCTCACCCAATCAAACAACAATTTCCTGCAGGATCCAACGAACTATAAATTTTCGCTCGGAGAAACCCTTCATTACAACCGAGCCTTGCTCGAAAAACAAGGAACCGTCACCATGGGGTTGGCTGCCAATGTGCGCCACTTTACCACCAAAATGAGCAACATCCACACCCGCAATTCCGCGTCTGGCGGAAAGATCATCCTTTTCAACGATATCACCCTCATCAAACAAGCTCACAGCGCTATGCAAAAAGCAGCTGTAACCAAGGAGCACGATTCCGTTTTGCTTACTCTCGATGCCGAGCTTGCCCAATTGTTCAACTCCATCAAGAACAACCTAAGCTCGGTAGAAAAGCATTTAGAGAAGAACAACTACCCTACTGCCCTCGGCATCCTCAACACCCTCAAGCTTTCTATCCTCCATGCCAATCGTGATATGCGCCATATGGTCCTCACCCTGCAAGCCCAACCCGATGAGATCAGCAATTTTAGTGAAATGCTCACTGTTTACACCCAAAAAGTACAAAGTATCACCGGTCTTCGCGTTCAAGTAAGCCTTCCACCCGAACCCATCGAGCACTACCTAACCCAAACTCACCTGTTCAACCTGCTCCAGATCATCCAATCCTGCCTCTCACTGGCCTTCTACCTCGAGAACACCAGCCTAGCCCAAATTATCTTCTCGGTCCAAGAATCCACCATCGAGATCGTCGTCAGCCTGGATGGAAACGTGGTTCCGAGTAAAGAACGTGATTTTGAAAAAAAGATGCTCGACCTGCAAGAAGCCGGCACCCACGGCGGCGTACACCTGCAAACTCGCTCCGCATTCGAACACGGAACCCAGGTCCTCATCAGCATTCCCCAGCAAATCACCACTAAAACCAACCGCAATTTGCTCGGCTTGCGTTTGCTCATCGTTGATAACCGTGCCCTCTTCGTCGAAGCCCTCACTAAATTACTAGCCGCTTCCGGCATCATCGTTCTTGGCTCCATTACCATTGCCGACCAAGCCAAAGAATGGGCGCAAGACCTGCAGCCAGATCTAGTGCTGATCAACCCTGACCTGATGCAAGGCGCGAATCCCGATCTGATCACCACCATCCGCGACATTTCCCCCATTACCAAAGTGGTCTTTTTAGGCGATAACCCAACCGATGAAGAGCTTAAAAGCCTTGTCCGCGAAAAAACCGATGGCTTCCTTTTTTCAAACCAAACCTCCGATGAGATCCTTCTAGCCATCAGCCTCATCCTAAACGGCCACAATCAATACGCCCCCGGCTTAGCCAATCGAATGGCGAACTTACTGAAGATACCCCCAACCTCGCCAAAACAAGCTGCCTTCAGATCTCTAACCCGAGCCGGCCTTACCGATAAGCAAGTGAGAATTCTCGACGCGCTCGCCAACGGCAAGGTCTACAAAGAGATCGCTACAGACCAATCCGCCAGCGAATCAGCCATCAAGTATCATGTCAAACGCATTCAGGAGTTACTTGGGCAACAAACCCGTAACGACCTCATAGACTATGCCCACCGCATTGGCCTCAACCCAGATAACTAACCTTCCAAAGGTTTACCAAAAAAAGTCAGGATAATCCTGATATTTTTTATTCCTTTCTCTTCAAAAAAGTCACCAGGATCGTTTCAATAAGTGGGGAAAAAATTGCAAAACAATTCCTTGAGCAATCATTCCTAAGCTGCATAGGTTAACGTCGCTATTTAGACAAACCACAAGGATGAAAATGCCGCCAATGGTCAACCCATCACCAACACCGCCCCAGTGATGTGACAGGTAAAAGACACCCGCGCCGGCTGGGATACCACCTGGCTTGGCAAAGATGCCGGCTACCTCTACGATTCCGCCTTCCCCACCTGGGTAGGCAACTCGGTCATCTCTGGCCACGTATGGGATGCCGACAACAAGCCTGGCTTGTTCGCCGATCTAAGATCACTCAAATATGGCGACCAATTCACGATCCATAGCTACGGCAATGTTTACACCTACGAAGTGCGCGAATCACGCGTTCTCTGGCCTTCGCAAACCAACATCGCCCTAAAGAGCTACACCGACCATTCTTGGGTCACTCTGCTCACCTGCGAAACCTTCAACTTCCTCGGCGGCGATTACAACCTGCGCCGTATGGTAAGGGCCGTCGTGGTAAGCATCGCGACAGAATAACGAAAGCAGTCTCTGGTCACTCAAAGGAGGGCGTAGCGATCTACGCCCTCCTTTTATTCGCTAAACCTACCAACCAATCCCCTTTAGCCTTCTCCAATAGTCCGAAAAACCGATTACATCCAACCCACTCATCCTACATTCGTTCGCAACCTTGTTCCCGTCCGGCTTGGCTATCCCTTCCGGGTTTTGTTGCTTAGCGGATTATGGTAAATTGTTAACTCACAACACACATTTTTTCACAAGTAGATTAAAATACCTTAGTAAATTAAACGGAGAAACCAACAACAATGAATGCCGCTGACTACATCTACTCCCCCTTCTCCATACTATCGGCAATATCCGCTGTAGTATCCTTCTTGGTTGCAACCATCACCTTGCTTCGTTTCAGAAAATCCGGGGGGCTCTTCCTTTCCCTCTCGATGTTCGCGGTCACCTATTGGTCCTTCTTTACCATCTTTGAATACAGCGCTGCCGAAATCGCGTCGAAGGTTTTTTGGGCACAAGTTTCCTACGTAGGCGTAGTTACCACCCCCGTACTGTTCTACCTAAGTACCCTCGAGTTTTTTCGCTCGCTCGATCAGTTAAAAAGAAATCAGATCCTCAGCCTATTTCTTATCCCTATAATTTCATTGGTGCTCACGACCACAAACGAAGTCCACCATTTGGTTTGGACCGGCTATTCCCCCATAGATCCCGTCACCAACCTTAGTATTTTTGGGCATGGCTGGTGGTTTTGGCTTGGGGTGGTAGGGTATTCTTATATCCTCATTTTTGTCGCGGCATTTTCCTTGATCCGTGCCGCCGCTCGTACCATTTACCCATTCAGGATCCAAGCTTTTCTATTGCTTGCCGCCGGTTTAACCCCCATCGTAGGGAATATTGCCTACGTCTTCGATATCAGCATCATCAAAGGCTATGACCCCACTTCCTCGCTCTTTACCATTTCAGGCTTACTTTTCGCCATTGCCATCTACCGTTTTCAGATCGTAGAGCTTGCCCCAATGGCATTTCAGCAAGTAATGGATCACTTGGTGAATGCCATTTTTATCGTAGATCATAAGAACCGTTTGGTATACCTTAATATCGTTGCAAAACAAATATTAGCCTTTGGTCAACATCAAATATTGGAACACCCCCTCTCCAAAAAACCCGCGATTGGTGATGTCATCCACTTCTCCGAGAGGATCATTGAGGCGCAAGCCGATGTGACGCTTGGTCAGCCAGGGAGTCTTCGGCATTATCTGGTAAAGATCACCAATTTATATGAGAAAAAGGACGTTCACAGTGGCACTGTTATTGTGCTGGATGACGTAACCACCCAACGCAATGCCCACCTGGTGATCCAAAAAGCGCTCCTTTCCAAAGAACGTGATACATTGATCCAAGATATGAATAGAGAGCTGGATTCCCTCTTTACCTCGATGCAAGGCCGTATCGAATCCATCGGGCAAGAGATCAAATCAGCCAATTACCCCGCCGCGCTAAGCCGCCTAAACGCCTTGCTTTTAGCAACCCAAGGGGTCGACCGCGAAGTGCGCAAGTCCATGCTGGATATCAACACCAACGCCCAGGATGTTCGTGGGTTTAGCAGTATGCTTAAAATTTACCTCGACCGGTTTCAGGTTATTGCCGGCATGCGTGTGACCACCAGTCTGCCCGAAACCTCCATCGATCAACTCCTAAGCCAAAACGCTTTTTCCATCTTGTTCCATATCATCCAAGATTCCCTCACCATCGCCAACAAGATCACCAAGGCCAACCTAGTTCAATTCATCTTTACCATCGAAGAAAAACACCTCGGCGTTTTGATAACGGAAGATGGTGATATTTCGCCAGAGCAAACCTCCCAGTTAACCTTGGGCTTAGAAAAAATCAAAGATCATTGCGACAAATGCAATGCCGTTGCCGAAATTAGAACCACCCCCAACCAAGGCACACAGATCCTCTTAAAATTCCCCCTAACCGGAAACACCAAGCCCAAAAATGATCTGGCTGGCGTTCGGGTTATGCTGGCGGATGACCACACCCTCTTTTCGGAAGGGTTTTCGAACCTGCTTACCGGCCAAGGGATGAATGTGATCGGCATAGTTCAAAAAGTGGAAGAGGTATCTCGACTCACCAGTGAACTACAACCCGAGGTTTTGATCATCGATCCCGCCATCCCCTCCCTCGAAGCTGTCCAGCAGCCAGCCCTGGGTGCAGGTGCCGCCTTGGTTGCCCGCCGCAGCTGCCTCCCGCTCAGCCGCCTCCCTTGCCAGCTCCTCAGGCAGGTAGCGCAGCCTCATCAGCTCCGACTCCCGCAGCCGGCTGTACGGCTGCCTGAGCGCGCGGGTGACGGCGCGCTTGGTGGCGCCCACCACGATCAGCGTGGCGCCAGCTGGCAGCGTCATGTCAGCGGGGTTGACCATCAGCTGCTCCCGAGAGTCAATCAGGCCTGCGGGGAGTTCAGAGCAGGGCGGGAGGAAGGGAGGGAGGGCAGAGGGGGAGTGGGGGGAGAGGAAAGGGCACGGGGGGCGTCGCGGCAGGCAGGCAGGCCGCACGTCTGTACGGTTGCGGTGGGTGAATACAAGGAGGTGGAGGCAAGCCCAGCAGTCTGGCGGCGCCACCCATGGACGGCACATGCGTGGCAGGGCAGGTGCGCACAGCCTGCACGGCTTGACATTGGCTACGACATGCCATTGCAGCATGGCGCGTCGCAGCAGACCGCAGCATGTACGTCAACCCGCCCCAGCAGGCCACCTGCGCGCCAGCCAGTTCCACCCACCGATGAGCACCGCCCCTGACGACCAGAAAAGCCACTGAGCCACGTCCAGGAAGCGCAGGCGCT
>CAIRYE010000481.1 GCA_903882765.1 uncultured Anaerolineae bacterium | reverse complement strand
GGCTAACTTTACCACCTGTTGGGCTACGAATTCCGAGGTCATTGACATGGTCTTGGGGAAGCTAAATTTGCGTTTCTCGCGGGTTAGGCCGATGTGCTGTCCAAACTCGGTTTCGGCTGGGCCGGGGTACACGCCGCTGACGTGAATGCCAAGCGGTTTCACTTCTTGGCGCAGGGCATCGGTAAAGCCGCGCACGCCGAATTTGGTGGCGCTGTAAATGCTATAGAGGGCGGTGCCGATCCAACCGGCTACGGAGGACATGTTGATGATGTGGCCGCTTTTTTGGGCGATCATGTACGGCAGCACTAGTCGGGTGAGGTGGATGAGGCCGGTAAGGTTGATCAGGATCTGCGGCTCGATGTCTTTTTCCATATCGAGCTGATCGAGGAAGTTGAGGCGGCCGAGGCCGGCATTGTTGAAAAGAATATCGACGCGGCCATAACGGGCGATGACGTCGGCGACGATCTGTTGTCGTTGGGCGGGTTCGCCGATATCGAAGGGCAAGGCCAGGGCTTCGCCGCCGGCTTGGTTGATCTGGTCTACGATCTGACGCAGTTTATCAGCACGGCGGGCAGCCAAAATGACTTTGGCACCTTCGCGGGCAAACAAAACCGCCGCATCCTCACCAAAACCGGAGGATGCGCCGGTGATCAGTATTACCTTGCCTTTAAGATCCATGCGGGCTAATCTTCTTCGCTAGATTCCGCAGCGGCTTGTTCTTCGGGGCGTTTGCGAGGGCGGGGAGGATCGACCACGGCATTGGGGTAGAGTGCTACTTCCAACACTTGGTCCATATACTCCACCGGGATGATGTTCAGTTCGGTGCGGGCTTTTTTAGGCACATCCACCAGGTCTTTGAGGTTCTTTTGGGGGATGATGACGGTTTTGAGGCCAGCACGGTGAGCCGCTAATAGTTTTTCGCGGACGCCGCCAATGGGCAGAACACGACCACGCAGGGTGATCTCGCCGGTCATGCCAACCAAGCGGTAGACTGGGCGGCCGGTGAGGGCGGAGAGGATGGCGCAGGCGAGGGTGATGCCAGCGGAGGGGCCATCTTTGGGGATAGCGCCTTCGGGGATGTGAACGTGAATATCGAGGCGCTCGAACAGATCTGGTTCCAGCTCGAACTGGTCGCAGCGCGATTTGATGAAGGTGAGGGCAGCTTGGCCGCTCTCTTGCATAATTTCGCCAATTTGTCCGGTCATCTGCAGGCTGCCTTTGCCTTCCAGCACGGCAACTTCGATGGACATAATTTCGCCGCCGTTCTCTGTCCAGGCGAGGGCGGTGGCAACGCCAACATCATCTTTTAGTTCGGCTTCGGTACGTTGGAACTGGGGTGGGCCGAGGAATTTCTCGACCAAGGCGGGGGTAACCTGAGTGGGGGTGTTTTTCTTTTCGGCGCGCAGGCGGGCGGTTTTGCGGATGATGGTGCCCACTTCGCGTTCGAGGTTACGAACACCTGCTTCGTAGGTGTACTCGCGGATGACCCGTTGGATGGCGGGTAATTGGAAGGATAACTTGGTATCGTGCATGCCGTTCTCTTCCAATTGCCTTGGGATGAGGTAACGGGTGGCGATGGCGGTCTTTTCTTCTTCAATGTAACCGGGGAACTCTAACACCTCGAGGCGGTCTAAGAGCGCTTCGGGGATGGTTCCGAGGGAGTTAGCGGTGGTGATGAACATCACCTTGGAGAGGTCGAAGGGGATCTCGAGGTAATGGTCGCTGAAGGTATTGTTTTGTTCGGGGTCGAGCACCTCGAGCAGGGCGGAGGAGGGATCTCCTCGGAAATCGCTGCCGAGTTTATCGATCTCATCCAGCATGAAGAGCGGGTTGGAGCTGCCGGCGCGTTTCATGGTTTGCAAAATGCG
>CAIRYE010000480.1 GCA_903882765.1 uncultured Anaerolineae bacterium | reverse complement strand
GTAAAACTTTCTTACCTTCATAATCACGATCGATCTGCTGCGCCAATTCCTTAATGCGCGCTTGTAGGGTTGGTTCGTCGATCAGTACTTCAGCCAAAAAGTCATGATAATCTTGCATTTGAATTCCTATAAACCAGGTTTGTATTTGTTCAGATCAACCACACCAATAAAGGGAAGATTTCGATAATACTCGTCAATATCCAATCCATAACCAAATACAAATTTGTTTTCGATCAAAAATCCGCGATAATCGATCGGAATCTGAACCTCGCGCCGGGAAGCTTTATCAAGCAAGGTACACACCTTCAACGATTTCGGCTTTCTCGTTTTGAGGAGATCCATCACTTGGCCAATTGTTCTGCCGCTATCAACGATATCTTCCACTAATATGACATCTAGCTCAGAAATATTGGTTTGCAGATCCAGTGTCATTCGCACCTGGCCGGTAGATTCTCGGGCGCCGACGCCGTAAGAAGAGATCGCCATACAATCGATCGCCGTAGGAACCGTCAAATGTCGCATTAGGTCAACTAAAATTGGTAATGCTCCGCGTAAAATACAAACGAGTAAAACTTTCTTACCTTCATAATCACGATCGATCTGCTGCGCCAATTCTGTAATGCGCGCTTGCAGGGTTGGTTCGTCGATCAGTACTTCAGCCAAAAAGTCATGATAATCTTGCATTGATCATTCGCCTTTTCTTCGTTTATTTATCTTGGAACTTCGTGATGCTGTCGGCATCGAGCTTCGTACATTTCAGACGCGCCAACGATGACGATAGGGTCATTGTATCGCGCCGGCTTTCCATCTACCAAACGTTGGGTTCTGCTGGCTGGTTCGCCGCAGGTCATACAGATCGCCTGCAATTTATCCACTTTTTCAGCCAAAGCCATTAGCACAGGCATAGGGCCAAATGGATCCCCGCGAAAATCTTGGTCCAACCCCGCTACCAGCACCCTGATATTTCGGCTTGCCAGTATCTGAACGATCTCAACGATCCCCGCGTCAAAAAATTGAGCCTCATCAACCCCTACCACGGTAGCATCGGGATCAAGAAGCTCAAGGATTTGCGCGGATGTTGTTACCGGGATAGCCGCGAAATCGTTGCCGGCATGTGATGTGACTTTCTCAACGGCATAGCGGTTATCAATGGTAGGTTTAAAAACCTGAACCTTTTGCCTAGCGATCACGGCTCTTCGCATTCTACGGATCAATTCATCGGTTTTGCCACTAAACATCGAACCACAAACAACTTCGATAGACCCATGAAAGTGAATCATTGCATCTCCAGATTTTTAATAATAACAGGCAGATGTTTGAATCGCATCTGCCTGTTAAGTTTACAATAAATTGGTGTTACTTACGAAATTATTCTTCGCCTGCGCTAGTACCAATTTCGTAACCAAGTGCGCGAATCTTCTTCTTAGAATCGACAAGAGCCTTGCGGCCAAACCCTTCGATTGCTAAAGCAGCTTCATCGCCTTCACCGATCTTGTCCATTAACTTGCCGATGGTAGTAATTCCAGCTTTCTCAAGAGCGCCGGTAACCTTAATACCAAGGTCTAATTCAGAAACAGACTTGTTAGGTGATTTCTTGGATTCTTCTTTGGCTTTGATAGTTTCTACATAATCCTGGCGAACCTGGAGTTTCTTGTAGAAGCGATCGACCTGACCCTCAACATCGAGGATTCTGGCGTTTTCTCCAGAGAAGAAGGGATGACAATTGGAGCAGACTTCAACATGGATCGACTTGCGAGTTGAGCCTGTGGTCCAGGTTGTTCCGCAAGAAGCGCATGTTACGACTGCTTCTTCGAAGTAAGTTGGATGAATTTTCTCTCTCATTTTTCCTCAGATCCTATTCAGCCTCGGCAAATGCTTCTTGTGGAAGAACATTTACACGTTTTCGGCCATGAACGATGTCAAAGACTACCACACCATCGATGGTTGCGAACAGGGTGTCATCTGAACCTCTACCAACATTCATGCCTGGTTTAATATGAGTGCCGCGTTGGCGAACGAGAATGTTTCCTGAAAGAACAACTTCTCCGGCATATTTTTTTACGCCAAGGCGTTGTGCGTTACTATCACGACCGTTGCGGCTGGAACCGCCACCTTTTTTATGTGCCATAGCTTACCTCTCTTACTTCACTTCAATTTTCTCGACTGCAAGGCGAGTGTATTGTTGACGATGGCCGGTCTTCTGGCGGATCTTCTTCTTCGGCTTGTAGTGAAAATTGTAAGTTTTTTCACCTTTAAAGTGAGCTAAGATCGTTGCTTTGACCGTAGCACCCTCTATTACAGGTGCACCGACGGAGACATTGTCCCCATCCACTGACAAAAGAACATCATTGATCTCAATGGCTGTTCCGGGAAGGGCGTGGATCAAATCAACTTCGATCGTACCGCCTTCGACAGCTTTATATTGTTTGCCGCCGCTTTCTAAAATAACGTATTTCATAGATCCTTTCTCCTGGTCTTAGCTTCTCCATAGAACACCGCATCATTGCCATGCTAAGGGTAAGCCGGGAATAAGCCAACCTAACAAGCTGTTGGCTGGCGAAAAGCAATTATACACAGGCATACCAAAACCGTCAAATGAAATGGTAGAACAAATTTCATTGTATTTGGCAGGATCGACCATATAGTTTGCATTTTCCAAAGTAGTATACTGTAAGAGGTAATTTTTCATAGAACAGGTTTATCAAAGATGATGATTCAAAAAATACTTGAAAATAGTTCCAACCCCCACGGGTTGGAAGAACTCTACCAAAGCAACCCAGATGCGTTTGCCCAAGCCTTCCCCGAAGTATGGGAACAGAACCCCACTTCCACGATCTTAGCGGTGTGGAATGAACGCCTCAACTACAAATCATCAAAAAACCCGGGCAAGTTTTCCATTTTTGAAAAAAAGTTTGTAGTGATGGGCATTCTTTCCTTATTAGCCGGCGCCGGCATGCGGGCGGCGTTTTATTTTGTTAATGAGCAATCAATTTTACCCATCAACCTTTTTTTTGGTTACCTTCCCTTTCTAGCCATCTTTTTTGTTCTTCAACAGCCCCCTAAGAAGGCGATCCTTTACGTGGTGTTCGGATCGATCCTCGCCGCGATTTTATTTGTAAATTTTCTCCCTCGTGAAGGCACCGATAGCATTCTTCTATCTCAATTACACTTACCCGTCTTTCTCTGGCTGCTGATTGGGCTAGCCTTCACCGGAAATGAGTTCCGCGTCCATAGCGCCCGCTTGTCTTTCCTCAGGTTCAATGGTAATTTCGCGGTGGTATATGGCATTATGGCGGTGGGTGGTATCGTACTTACGGGTTTGACCATTTCTCTTTTTACAATGGTAGATCTGGAAATAGTTGACATATATATGGAAAATGTTGTTGTATTCGGGGCGGCTGCCCTCGCGATCGTTGCCACCTACCTTGTAGTGAATAACCTTGCGTTGCCAAAAAACATTGTCCCGATGATTGCCAAAATTTTCAGTCCGCTCATCCTCACAACCTTGGTGGTCTACCTAATAACGATCCTCTGGGTGGGCAAAAATCCCTTCCTCGATCGAGACTTCTTGCTTGTTTTCAATGGGGTCTTGCTTATCGTGCTGGCCATTACAATATTCTCCATAACCGAAAGAGGAGAGTCACAAGGAAGAACGATTTCAGACAGCATCAATTTTGCCCTGATCGTTTTGGCATTGATCATTGATGCCGTGGCATTATCTGCGATCGTGTTCCGTCTAACCTCCTACGGGCTAACCCCCAACCGTCTTGCCGTCCTCGGAGTGAACATCGTAGTCCTAGTTCACCTTGCCTGGATCTTATTCACCTATTTTCGATTTTTGCGAGGAAAAGCAAGCCTTGTGGTCATCCAGGATGTTGTGGCGATGTACCTGCCTGTTTACGGCATTTGGGCAGCCGTGGTCGCATTCACCTTCCCTCTGCTCTTCCCTTAGATCTTAGGTTTTCGCTTAAAAATAAGGGAACTCCGAACAAAAAATTAGTATCAAAAACCCCTCTCCATCTGCCAAACTAAAAAACGAATCCACGTAATAAATCACTGACCTTCAATCTCGCCATAAGGAAAATTGAAGGTCAGTGAGATGATTCACCTGTAAAACCAACAAAATCAGATCGCTACCCACTTAATTTAATCTTGTTAAAGATATTTCTTAAGATACTTTGAAAAATTCCACATTAATATATATTCTTGACTATTGTAATATAATGTAATTAATCATATGATATCAGATACGTATAGGAAGAACTTATTTTTTCTATAACTGAATGAACCAAGGAGGATAAATGGATTTTGTAACAAGATATTTTTCAACACTAAAAATCGCGGAAAAACCAAACAATGAGGTCGCGG
>CAIRYE010000479.1 GCA_903882765.1 uncultured Anaerolineae bacterium | reverse complement strand
TACGTTCCATCCGCCAGCAAGTTCTTGATCATTGCCCAACCAGGATTTTGAGGATACCCATAGGAATTGGCGACCAAGCCGACAGCTTGTTGATATTGCTTTGGAAACGCGGAGCTGGTAGCCGCCAGATCTAAGGCGCTAGCTGTAACAGGGAATAGCTTTGTATCCACCGCCCAGCGCATTTGGTTTTCAGATTGCATCATCCATCGAAGGAACATCCAGGATGCTAGCTGTTTTTCAGGTGCTTTTTGGATGATCGCGTAATCTACCCCATATAACACGATGGAGGTGGTTTTCCCGGGGAAAGGGATCACCTCCCAAACATCCTCGGATTTCTCACTGGTAAAAGTATCTCGCTGACTATTGATCTCGAGCAGATCCCCCGTGACCACTAAGGCTCGGCGTCTTGCCAAATTCTGATAATTCTGTTCGGAATCAGCAAACCAAGCGCAGCTGCTTGTTCGAAGATTCTCAAAAAAGGTGAAGACCTTGGTAATTTCAGGGGTTTCGAAAACAAGCGGGGATGATTTACCAAATTGCTCATCATTCGATACGATCCAAGAAAGAGGGGTTTGCCAATTCGAAAGAGTATCCAAGGCAAAACCACCATATCCGTCATTGGTTAGGTCGTCATCGGTTTTCCAACTAGCGTTGGCTGCGCAAACCTGCTCCTCAAATTCAGCGAGAGTTACGGGGGCATGATCGAAGCCGATCTCCCGCGCGAAGGTTTGGTTATAAAACAAAAAACGCGCAGATCGGGTCATCGGCAAGCCAAATTGCTGCCCTTCAACGTTTGATTGTGCCAGCAGGGGTGCGGGGATCTCCACCCCGGCTAGACCAATTTCTTTACTCGCCATGTATGGAGATAGATCAACAAGGTTTTCAGAATCGGCGATGATTTGTTCTGGGAGAGCGATCAGCATGTCTGGTGTTTCGCTGGCGCTGCCAAGTCCGTCGATACCTTCCCCCAGTTTGGCGAAATTTCCTTGAGGCGACGCAATGACCTTTATCCCATATGGGTTGGTTAAATTAAATTCGCCCACCATTTGATCGATCAACGTGCTGGATTGGCCATCTAATCCATGCCATAAACTGACTTCAACACCGCTTAGTGCCGCGGTATCCGTATCGATCAATTCTTCAGCTGTAGCCGAAGGTTCTGGAGTTCGCATGGTTGGTTTTGGTAGGTCAGGAATTTGGTCTACAACCGCGGTAACTCCTGTTGGATAGGTACACGATTGGAGGAACAACAGTGAAAGGAAAACCAATAAGGAAATTCTTCGCATTAATTTTTCATCCCATCGGAATTAAGGGTACTGGTATAAAAACAAGAATGAAGATTATGACCATTAAAAAACCCAAGGTTTTTCGCTTGGAATCGAGTTCAGTCACGTCATCAAGCGGCTCGATCGACCGATTTCCGGTTAGCAACAAAATGAATGCCCAAAGCCACCATCCGCTCCAGTAAAGGCCAAGGATTCCCAACGTTGCCAAGATCACAGGCAATAATTTTGTTTTTTGGCTGCCAAGCAACGCCCCAATTACATGGCCGCCATCCAATTGCCCAGCGGGAATGAGGTTGAGCGACGTGACCAACAACCCTGCCCATCCCGCCATTGCCACAGGTGAAATGTACACATCGACCCCCGAACTGATGGCGGGTTGACCGGTAAAAAAGTACTTCAGCCAGTAAAAAAACGCTCCCGAATCGCCAAAAGAGG
>CAIRYE010000478.1 GCA_903882765.1 uncultured Anaerolineae bacterium | reverse complement strand
GCCAGCGCGTTATTGGCAAACACAACCCTCGGATTAACCTTGTTACCTTCCTCACCAGCTTTGGCTGGCGCAGAAGTGGAACTAGTAGACCAAAACGGGCGGGAAAGCAAGCTGAAAAACGCTCTGATGTCTCTGGTTGATCGATATGATTACATCCTGATCGATTGCCCGCCATCACTAAGCTTGCTAACGATCAATGGTCTTATCGCCTCGCAAGATGGGGTGATCATCCCGGTCCAATGTGAATATCTGGCATTGGAAGGGGTGGGCCAATTGATGCAGACCATCCAAAAGGTAAAAGGCATTAGCCCCAATTTAAAAGTACGTGGTGTCATTATGACCATGTTCGAAAGTCGGGCAAATTTATCCAATGACGTTGTTTCAGAAATTAAAAAATTTTTCCCCGAGCAAGTTTTCAGTTCCATTATTCCCCGCAGCATTAGGTTAGCGGAAGCTCCTTCTTTTGGCCTGCCAATTACCGTATATGCGCCAACATCAGCTGGAGCGTTGGCTTATAACGCATTGGCAAAAGAATTATTAGCCGGGGATGCGTCTCGTTAGTTTTCTTGGTTGCTCGTCAAACTGCTTGATAATCGTAAGGAGTAAAAATGGCAAAACATATTGGATTGGGAAAAGGCCTAGATGCGTTGATTCCGGGTGGGTTTCAGCCGATCTCCACGTCATCTAATGAACCTGGAAGTGATCTGTCCGGCTTCATCAATATTCCTATTGAAAAGATAATCCCCAATCCCCGCCAGCCCCGCTCCTTTTTTAACGAAGAACATCTTGCTGAATTAGCCGCTTCGATCAAGGAGCACGGCATTATTCAGCCTCTGCTGGTGAGCAGAAATCCGAACGATGATTTATATACCCTTATCGCGGGCGAGCGAAGATGGCAGGCTTGTAAAATTGCCAACCTCACTGTTGTTCCGGCTATTGTACGGCAAACTACCGATCAACAAAAGCTAGAGCTAGCGTTGATCGAAAATATTCAACGACAAGATTTGAACGCGTTGGAAGAAGCTAACGCCTATCGCCATCTATCTGAAGATTTCAATTTATCACATGAAGTGATCGCGGCAAGGGTAGGAAAAAGCAGGGTAACCATCACCAACACACTTCGTTTGTTGAATCTTCCAGAAGCGGTACAGAATAGCTTGCTTAGCGGAGATATAACAGAAGGCCACGCCAGAGCGCTTTTAGGTCTATCTAACCCTAAGGCGATCGAAAGTGCATTGCATACGGTGATCACCAAGAAATTAACGGTTCGCCAAACCGAAGAATTGGTCAATTTACTAAAAGGCATCCAGCTAGCAAAAAAACCAGCTGCCACACCTTCAGCGGATACACTCGCTATTGAGGAATATCTGCGAATGAACATCAATCAAAAAGTAAATTTAAAAATTGGGGATAATAAACCCAGCGGTTCGATGACGATCTATTTTGGCTCAGAAGAAGAATTTCAAAGCCTGATGGTTCGATTAACCGGAAAAGAATATTCTCCGTAAGAGGTCCCATGTTCAAAATATTAATGAATGCCAGTATCCTTGATGTAATCGATCCTTCAAGGATTTCTTCTGTTTTGGTTCTTGATCAAAATCGTATTCACGAAATTGGAAATGCCGAGCTGATCGAGAAGTATGCATCAATGGCGGAGATTGAGGATCTGGGCGGCCGCTTCATCCTACCCGGATTCACCGACGCGCATATTCATTTACAAGAATATGCCATGAGTCTACGTAAGATCGATCTTGAAACGGGGACTAAACAAGAAGCGTTGGATAGGATCAAAAAAGGCGCAAGGGATTTAAAGCCAGGGGAGTGGTTATTGGGCCATGGTTGGCAGCAAAATGACTGGGGCGGTGACTTTCCAACCAAAGATGATATTGATCTTCTCGTTCCAAACAACCCAGCTTATTTAACTGGCAAGTCTTTGCACGTGGCATGGTGTAATTCGCGCGCTTTGGGCTTGGTTGGAATTGACGAAAAGACCGCTGATCCCATCAACGGAAAAATTGTGCTCGGCGCGGATGGTACTCCAACCGGTATTTTGCTTGAAACTGCGATGTTACTGGTAGAACGAAAATTGCCTGAATTAAATGAGTTTGAAATAGCCGAGGTGATCCACAAAAGCCTACCGTCTTTATTGAAGTTTGGCATCACCAGTGTTCACGATTTCGACTATAAGCCTGCTTTTAAAGCCCTGCAATTGTTGGATATACAAAAAAAACTAACTTTGCGTGTTGTAAAGAATATCCCTGTTTCCTTGCTGAATTTTGCTGCTGAGCTTGGTCTGCGTACCGGTTTTGGGTCTGATTTTCTTAAGATCGGTTCCGTAAAGGTATTTATGGATGGTGCCTTAGGCCCAAGAACCGCCGCGATGGTTGAGCCTTATGCCAACGAAGAATCAAATAAAGGCATCCTCAATATGGATGGCGAAGAGTTTTTTGAGATCGCTGCCAAAGCAGCGGATTCAGGTTTGGGGATGACCGGACACGCTATTGGCGATCTCGCAGTTCATGAGATCTTGGTCGGTTACGAAAGGTTGCGCCAATACGAGCGTGATAACGAATATCAGCCGTTGCGGCACCGAATTGAGCATGTACAGGTGATCCACCCTAAGGACCGATCAAAATTGGCGGAATTGGCGATAGTAGCTTCGATGCAGCCGATCCATGCTTCTTCCGATATGGATTCCGCTGATAAATATTGGGGTGAACGTGCCAAGCTCTCTTACGCTTGGAAGACGCAACTTACTGCTGGTGCCACACTGGCTTTTGGCTCTGATTCTCCGGTAGAATCGCCGAACCCATTCTGGGGGCTGTTTGCCGCTGTCACCCGCAAAAAGATACTAGCTCCTAGCCCAAAGAGTTGGCGTGAGGAGCAATGTCTTACGATCGATGAAGCAATCAGGGCATACACGATTGGTCCGGCTTTTGCTGGGTACCAAGAAAATGACCTTGGACAACTAAAACCCGGATTTTTTGCCGATCTGATCGTTCTAGAACAAAATCCGTACCTATGTGATGTTGAACGAATAAAAAACCTCCATCCCGTAAAAACAATGGTGAATGGGAAGTGGGTTTGGTCAGCCGAATAAATAACTCTACTAAAATAAAGTTAAGGTAAAAACGCTACGAGGACGATCTCATCTTGAATATGTCAAATGAATTCGACTATTTAGAAGTTTCAAAAATAATGACTCAAAAAGGCAGCCTAAAAAAGAACCTTAGTGAGTTATTTCAACTTGCTAGGAAGTACCTGGTTTATGATAATCTGGTTCTACTTGGGAGCTCAGGACCACAAGAAAATGATCTTGAAGTCATTATTGCCGTAGCCTTTGGCAGGGGAAAATCAAAAGGTGAAGAAGTATTTTGGGATGGAGATCTTGCTCAAAGAGTAATAATGAGTGGTATACCCGAGATATACACTCCGAAATTGAAAAGTGGGCAAGATGAAAGGCTTAGCCAGCCTGTGATGTTGGGAATGCCGGTGTATTCCGAGCAAAAAATAATTGGTGTTTTGGTTATGATCCGTTTCGGAGGACCAGTTTTTGACGAAGCCTCCCAAAAAATCACCTCCTTCTTAACGAACATAGTTTCGGCAATGATGGTTCGCAAATCATTGAACGAATCCATCGACCATTATTCTAACGAGATCAGATCCTTAAATTACCAAGATGATATTCTTGCAGTTTTCTCACACGAACTCAAGACGCCGTTAGGATTTATTAAAGGGTATGCTACAACCTTGCTTCGGGAAGATACTGAGTGGGATAAAGAAACCGTTAGAGATTTTCTACAGATCATTAACGATGAGTCAGATAATCTTACCGCTATGATCGAAAACATCCTTGATTCTGCTCGAATCAAAAGCGAAGCCCTACCGATGAACTTTCAAATTACTCGGTTAGATCTTTTGTTGCTTAATTTTGTGGCAAGCGCGAAACTCAGGAGTAACAATCCGGATATAAAAACGATTATTAAAGTTAAGCCTGAAGCTTTTCTGGACGAGAAAAGAATTATTCAGGTTTTAGCAAACTTATTAGCAAATGCGAGAAAATATGCCCCGGGGTCCAGGATCGAGATCCAGTTAACTGAGATCAAAGATCATTATCGAATTCAATTTAAGGATTTTGGCCCAGGAATTCCAGAAAATTATATAAGCTCTGTTTTCCGTCGATATTTTCAAGTTCCGGGGGTCGAGACGAACGGATTTGGATTGGGCTTGTACATTTGCAATAATATTATCTGCCAGCACAACGGCCGCTTTTTAATACGCTCGAAGGTAAATTATGGTACAACTTTTATGATAGACATTCCAAAAAAATCATCATCAGAAAAGCCGAGGCAGTTATGACTGAAAAGATATTAATCGTTGATGATGAGCCATTGTATTTGAAATTGCTTGAAACAAATTTGGCAAAAGATGGTTATGAGGTCGTTTCAGCAGTGAATGGCAAATTGGCCGTGGAGTTGTTACTCAATGAGCCAGTAGATTTGGTTTTAATGGATGTTATGATGCCTGTAATGGATGGATTTGCGGCCTGCCAACGCATTCGGCAATTTTCGAGCGTTCCAATTATTTTCCTGACCGCAAAAACTGAAGAAACAGATCGAATCAAAGGATTGGATAAAGGGGCTGACGATTATATTGTCAAACCCTTTTCAGCTAACGAAATGTTGGCTAGGGTGCGTGCCCACCTTCGCAGGGCGTCTACCAACAATAAAACAGAGCACGAGCGATTTTTTAAACATGGTGATCTGAAAATTGATCACGGTCGAGCAGAAGTGTGGCTCGATGAGACACAGATTTTCTTATCCGCAACCGAATACCGATTGTTGCTGCAGTTTGCCCAAAAAGTTGGCGAGGTCATTTCAACAGATGTGCTTCTTTCCACTATATGGGGTGATGAATATAAAAATGATAAAGAGATCTTATGGGTCAGTGTTGCCCGGTTAAGACAGAAATTAGAAAAAGATCCCCATAATCCTTGCCACATCCTAACAAAATCAGGTGTTGGGTACTATATGCCCGAAATAACAATCTGATCAAAGCGGGTAAAATTACTTAAATACCAAATGAATGGAGCATACGATGAGTTACGAATACAATGACAAAGGGAAAATTTTTACGGATGTTATCCGAAAAACAGCATTTGCGGCCATCATTCAAACAAGCCTGAACCGTATCGAAGGGTTCATTCATGTGAAGGAGGGTGATCGATTTAAAGATGAATTGGATTACGGAGGTATGTTTCTTGCTGTTACCGACGCGAAGGTATTTGACGCCAACGGGAATATTATTATTGAAACGAAGTTCTTATCAGTTGCCCGGAGTCAAATTATTTGGGTTATTCCCGGAGAAGAATTGAAAAAGTAAAGAGGTGATGTATGGCAATGTCAGATAATGAACAATCGGGGATCTCCGAACAAACGATCAAAGAGATTAGGCAACATATCATCGAAATTATTTCCAGAGATATGGAAGTTGAAAAGCCCTCTCTGGATGACCGCGGAAAAGTGATCAATAAAAAAATAGCGGAGCAATTAGCTCGGCTTCCAACTTCAATTTCAGAACAGATAAAACAACGGATCACCAAAGAAATCAATGATGACCTATTAGGCTTTGGCCCAATCCAAATACTTCTCGATGATGAATCTGTAAGTGAAGTAATGGTAAATGGTCCCAAAATGGTATATGTTGAAAAGGGTGGTCACCTTGTTAGGTCAGATGTTGTATTTGACAACGATACTGAAGTATTAAAAGTGATCGACCGAATTATTTTGCCATTGGGCCGTCGAATCGATTTTGATTCTCCCACGGTAGATGCTCGATTACCGGATGGTTCTCGTGTCAACGCTGTTATTGCTCCGGTTGCCATCGATGGTGCTTCGATCACTATCCGTAAATTTAAGAAAGATAAACTCACCGTACAGCAATTGGTTGAATATGGGTCTATGACCAAAGCGATGGGTGAGTTTTTACGTGCTTGTGTGATCAGCCGTTTGAATATTATTGTTTCTGGGGGAACTGGTTCCGGTAAAACTACATTATTAAATGTGCTCTCTGGGTTCATTCCTGAAAATGAGCGAATTGTGACCATTGAGGATGCGGCTGAATTACAGTTGCAGCAGGAACATGTGGTTCGTCTAGAAACAAAATCGCCAAATACCGATGGTAAAGGACAGGTGACCATTCGAGATCTTGTACGAAACTCCCTTCGAATGCGCCCTGACCGGATCATTGTAGGGGAGTGCCGCGGCGGCGAAACCTTGGATATGCTACAGGCAATGAATACCGGCCATGATGGTTCGCTAACAACCTTGCATGCCAATACCCCGCGAGATGCCTTATCTCGAACGGAAACCATGGTGATGATGTCAGGGATGGATCTGCCGCTTAAGGTCGTTCGTCAGCAAGTTTCCTCGGCCATCGACCTGATCGTGCAACAGACCAGACTAAAAGATGGTTCACGCAAAGTCACCGCGATCACTGAAGTCGCTGGTATGGAAGGTGATACGATCGTCCTGACCGATATTTTTAAGTTTGAACAGACCGGTACAACCGCGGACGGTAAGATCATAGGTGAGTTGAAGCCTACTGGCATTCGACCATTGTTCACCCCACGTTTGGACGCCGCCGGTTTCAAACTTCCAGGCGAGATCTATGGCGCGACCGTTGCGGATGTTTTTAGAAGACGGTAAAGGGTCCCCATTTTGCAGGTTCGATACGCAACGGAGCAGGATAAGCCAAAAATTGACCAATTATTTTTTTACGGGTCACTTATCCACAAGCACCTAGATTGGCAGGATCCTCAGGATTGGTTTGGTACCAAACAGTATTATGTACTAGAGCAAGAAAATGAACTCCTAGGGGTTTTTGTAATACCTGAGGAACCGCAAGGAGTGTTTTGGTTAAGGCTTTTTATCCACTCAATAACGATAAGCACGAAGGATGCTTGGGAGCAGTTTTGGAAGTTTTTTCTCCTTAATACCCAGAACTTACATCTGCCTGCGTGCTTGATCTTGCTCAATGAAAAACTTCAACCGATGTTGTTATCCGCAGGTTTTAGAGTTGTGCAAAAGATCGTGCTTCTGGATAGGATTTTGCCAGCTGGTTTACCAAAAAGAGACAACCACGGTTTAATTTTGCGGGAAATGACCTATCAGGATCTTGAGGAAGTAAGCGAGGTTGATAGAGAAAGTTTTTCTGTTTTATGGCAGAATTCCATAAAAACATTACAAGCAGGTTTTTTGGCGCAAGGAATGGGAACCGTAGCAATATCGGATGGCAAGATTTGCGGTTATCAACTGAGTACATTAAGTTATTCATACTGTCACTTGGCTCGGTTGGCGGTATCGCCAAATTACCAAGGCAAGGGCGTTGGCAAAGCGCTACTTAATGGTCTGATCGAGCAATTGGAAGCAATGAATATTAATCGATTGAGCGTAAACACCCAAGGAGATAATGTAAAATCCCTCGCTTTATACGAAGCAAGTGGATTTCGTCAATTAGCTATTGAATATCAGGTATATCAATTTCAATCTTAGCAAAACAGAAGAAGAGGACCTATGTCAGAAAAAACCTGGAATATGAAATCGCAAGATGGTATTGATCTGTTCTGCCGTTCTTGGGAAGGTGAATCTCCAAGAGCAAATATCGTTTTGGTACATGGTCACGGCGAACATAGTTTGCGCTATGAACATATGGCCGCTTTTTACAATCAGAATCAGATCAGCGTGATCTCCTTTGATCTGCGCGGGCATGGCAAATCTGGAGGTAAACGCGGGCATACTCCCAACTACGATGCCATGTTAAATGATATCGAAGATGTGATCGATAATGTGGTTGCCGAATCCCCAGCGGTACCTTGTATTTTGTACGGGCATAGTATGGGCGGTAACCTAGTTTTGAATTATGGTTTTAGGAATCCCACAAACGTGAAGGCGGTAGTTGCTTCTAGCCCTTGGATCAAGTTGGCTTTTGACCCGCCCCAATCAAAGATCATGATGGCGAAACTGCTAAATGGCATCTTCCCTGCTATGACATTGGGAAGTGGGTTGGACGCTTCTCTTTTATCTCATGACAAATCTGTCTGCAGTAAATATCAACAAGACCCATTGGTTCATGACCTTATCTCAGTGAGGATGTATAACGAAATGTACAACCACGGGCTAACCGCTCTCGAAAACGCGGCCAAATTCCCGTTACCCTTGTTCCTTTTCCACGGGTCAGAAGATCAGCTCACCTCGCCCGCTGCGTCTACCGAGTTTGCTAAAAAAATGGGCAAAAAGGCGACATTAAAGATATGGGAAGGCTTGTACCACGAAACCCATAATGAAGCTGAAAAACAAGAGGTTTTTGCTGAAACGCTAAATTGGATCAACCAACAAATTATGTGATATATTTTGTCATATTAAAAAAATAAATGATATCACCATAAAGGAAACTACATAAACATGAGTAAAAGACAAGAAATGCGCGAAAAAAGAGTACAGCAAGATCGCAACCAAAAGATCATGATCATTGTTGGCGTGGTACTTGTTGCTTTGGCTGTTGCATCCATTTTAATCCTGCCATCGCTCAAGCCCGTTGGCGAAATTGCCGCTAGCGAAAACATACAACGCCCCGATTCGATCAACTTCAATGTTGTTGGTGATCCAAATGCCCCCGTCAAGATCGTAGAATATTCTGATTACCAGTGCCCATATTGCGCGAATTTCAGTAAAGATACAGAACAACTACTGTTGGACGCCTATGTGGCGACCGGCAAAGTATCCTTCGAATATCGCACATTTGGCGAATTCATTGGTGTTGAGTCCTTGCGTGCCGGCGAAGCCGCATATTGCGCGGGCGATCAGCAAAAATTCTGGGAAATGCACGACATCATCTTCGCCAACCAAACCGGCGAGAATGTTGGCGCTTATTCAGATACTCGCTTGGTGGCATTCGCTGAAAAATTGAGCCTCGATATGGTTGCCTTCAATGATTGTTTTACCAGTAAAAAATACGAAAGCCGTGTTATGCAAGATGGTGTTGATGGACAGGCCGCTGGCGTAAAGGCGACTCCTTCATTTACAATTAACGGTAAATTAGTAGAAGGCGCTCAACCGTTTGATGTGTTCAAGTCAGAAATTGACGCACTGCTCCCATAAGTAGACATTACTAGAAGTGAAACGAAATCGCCCCGAAGTTATTCGGGGCGATTTATTTAAAAACAAAATTATTATTAAAATAAGCCGAGAAGATAAGCGATAAGTGGGGCGATGATAAGAGCGGGAAGAAAATTCGCAACTCGTATCTTTTTGATCTCCAGTAGACTACTTACACCTATACCCATCAGTAACACCCCTCCGGTTGCGGTCATTTCATTCATCATCGAATCAGAAATTATGGAATTCAATTGCGAAGCAAGCAAACTAATGCTACCTTGATATATTAAAACTGGGATGGCAGAAAAGGCAACGCCAATGCCGAGGGTAGATGTAAACGCGATGGATATAATTCCATCCATGATGGATTTGATCGAGAGGGTGAGGTAATCGCCGCTAAGCCCATCGCTGATAGAACCTAATACCGCCATTGGACCGGTACAAAACAAAACGGACGAAGACAAAAAACCGCGAACAAAATTACTCGAACTACCTTCGGATGAACCCGCGAATCGTTTTTCTAGCCAAATACCTAGTTTTTTCACAGCTTCTTCTAAGGCTAAAGATTCCCCCAGAATTCCGCCTAATACCAATGCCCCAAGATCGATCAACGGATTGCTGGTTTTTAGGAACATTTGGACGCCGACCGCGATGGTGAATAGACCCATTCCAGAAATAATGGTGTTCTTTAAATTATCTGGCAGCTTTGAACCAAAGAAAAGCCCGATCAAACTTCCAATGACGATCGCAAAAAAATTGATAATTGTGCCTATCATAGGTCTTTCACGTTCCTAGAATTTACCCCGTGGTGAAAGTTTTCAAAAAGCTCCATAGCAAAACATAGGCTGGACAAACGATTTAAGTAACTTAGCAAGGATGGGTTTTTAACTTCGGTTGATAGTTGCATCTCGACAAGGCGACGCTCAGCCCTGCGGACAACGGTGCGAGCCAAGCTTAGAAAAGCGCTCGACCTGATCTCTCCCGGGATGATAAATTCAGTGGGTGAACCAGTGATCGCGATCAGTTTTTCGATCTGCTCTTCTAGCCATTCGACCCGGTTGTTTGATATTTTTCTAAACATTTCAGAGTTTTCAGGGGTAGCCCCCACTTCAGCCATAATGTTGTACAAATCTTTTTGGATGAGCCGTATGGTGCCTTTTAGCTCAGTATCTTCGATATAAGACATAGCAACGCCAAAGACCGCGGATACCTCATCGATGGTGCCTAAAACTTCAATACGTGGGCTCGATTTTGAGAATCGACCTTCGCCTAATAATCCGGTATCGCCGGCATCACCTTTTTTTGTATATATAGATGGCATGGAAGGAATTATACTTTAATGAATATTAAATTCATTGTTTGTTTGGGAAATGCCCCATGAAAAAACTGATTCACATCGAAATAAATTTACTCGCTTTAGGAAAATCCTTTTCACAATCCGCCCTCGCCGAAATTTCGGCAGCGAATATTGGCCAGGATGCGCTCAAATACCAGCTAGGTCATGACCACTATCATTATGATAATAGTTCGTTCAGTGAAAGTGATAAGTATTGCGAAAGCCTTCGTCAGGAGACGCAAGACCTAATCAAGCAAGGGGATCCAACTAAGGCTCGTATCGCTTTCGGAAAACTTACTCATACTGTTCAAGATCTTTACGCCCATTCCAATTATGTCAATCTGTTTCGGGAGGCTTACCCCGCGGTCGCGGCGGAAGAGATCGATCCGTTGATCGAGGTAATCCTAAGGGATCCAAAATTAATTTCAGGAAAATTATATTACCCTTGGGAGGCGATCACTTTCATACCTGGTTTACCGGCAGGAGTGGCTAAGATCTTCCCGGCAGATTCACATGCATTGATGAATAAGGATGATCCAACCAAGGAGCATTATGAGTACGCGTTTTTTGCCGCTGTAAAAAGAACAGGGCTTGAATTAGAAAAAATGTTTGAAAAATTAACGGCAGGTGAAATTCTGGCATTCACAGGTAAAACGGCGGGTGAAGATCTACTAACGAAAAATAAAATTTGAAAAGGTTATAATAATAAAATGAATCTAAAAGAACAAATTAACGAAGCTGTAAAGAATGCCTTAAAGGCAGGCGATGAAATGCGCAAGAAAACCCTGAGAATGGTTCAGGCAGGTATTAAACAAGTGGAAGTAGATAAGCGCATTGAATTGGATGATGAAGCGGTTATGGCCATTCTTCAACGAGAGATCAAACTTCGTAAAGAAGCCCTAGATGAGGCTGTTGGCGCGAAGCGTGAAGACCTTGCTGCTGACGCTAGAATAGAAATTGATATTCTTAAGGAATTTTTACCAAAAAGCCTTTCCGCTGAAGAATTACGATCCATCGTCATGGGTGTGATCGCTGAAACTGGCGCTGCCGGAATTGTGGATATGGGCAAAGTGATGAAAGGCGTAATGCCGAAAGTTGCTGGTAAAGCTACAGGGGATGAGATCAGTTCGATGGTCAAGAGCTTGTTAGCGCCTCAATAAGGTCGTGTTACAAACCGATCATACCTCCCGGAAAAAACCCGCCGCGCACGATATTCGCGCTTTCTTTTTGCTATTAATCACCGGTGGGATCATTTACCTAGTGCTGGTTTCCCCGCTATCTTTAAGGATCACTAGCCTCGCTCTTGGGGATGGTCAGGTTTCTCCGCAAGATATTCAGGCACCCGATAATATTGAATTCATCAGCCAAGTTCGCACCGATCAGGCTCGCGACTTGGCTGAGAGGGCAGTCGCCCCGGCATATACTTCTCCCGATCAAGCCATCGCGCGTAAGCAATTAACTCGGCTAAAAGAAGCTATCGATTCGATCGATAACATACGGGAAGACTCTAAAATCACTAACGAACAAAGAATCATTGCTTTCAAGAATATTGATAGATTAACGCTAAGTGACGAAGCAATCCCGATCCTTATTGCGTTATCTGATGCTCGTTGGGATGCTGTAAAAAGCGAAGCATTAAGGTTGTTAGAACAAGTGATGCGCACGCCAATTCGGGAAGAAAACATCAGCCAAAGGGTGCAAGCAGTCGCCGCGGAAGTTAGCTTGGTATTGAGTGAAGACCAATCGAAAACCGTTGTTGGGTTGGTTTCGCCTTTTATCGTGGCAAATAGCTTTTTCAGCCCCGAATTAACCGATGCCGCAAGGTCGCAGGCACGAGCGTCGATAGAACCGGTTACGCAGGTGTATGTTGCCGGGGAATACATCGTTCAACGTGGCAGAGTTCTTACAGCCGCCAATATTGAAGCTTTGGAAATGTTCGGGTTGGTAAAATCGGCCGATCCCACTTATGGCTATATTGGCACAGGGGCTTTGGTTTTGGTCGTAATGCTCTTTCTAGCGGGATATTTCTATCAGAGACGCCCCGACTATTATTACAAGTCGGTAAGCCTGCTTCTGATCGGTATTTTGCTGATCCTTTTTGTGATCGCGGCCCGATTGATCATCCCCAACCGCGCTATTCTTCCATATGTTTTCCCGTTACCCGCTTTTGGTTTACTAGTCGCGACTCTATTTGGAACAGGCGCGGGAATCATTTTTTCCATCGCGATCTCCATTCTTGCCCCGTTTAATGCAACCACCTCCTTTGACCTAACCATATATTACTTATTATGCTCAATTGTTGGTGTGATCTCCTTAGGCAAGGGATATCGCATTTGGTCGTTTGCTTGGTCTGCCATTGTAATCAGCTTGGCCGGCATGGCGGTGATCACCGCGTATCGCCTGCCAGCTGGAGTATTAGATTGGGTAGGTTATGCCACTTTGCTCGGAAGCGCCATCCTAAATGGAGTGGCATCAGCTAGCGTGGCTATGCTCTTTCAATATTTCATCGCCGAATTTTTTGGACTTACCACCGGTTTGCGATTACTAGAGATCTCACGGTCGGATGCGCCATTATTAAAGCATTTTTTACGGACAGCACCCGGTACGTATCAGCACAGTTTGATGGTGGCAAACCTAGTTGAACAAGCCGCCGAAAAACTCGGGTTGGATTCTTTACTGGTAAGGGTTGGGGCTTTGTATCATGATGTTGGAAAAACAACCAATGCCGGCTTCTTTATCGAAAACCAATTACCCACTAGCCTCAATCCGCATGACGATATGGAACCAGAGGTTGTTGCCAAGATCGTCATCCAACACGTTCAGGATGGCGTGACTCTTGGTAAAAAGTATCGGCTGCCAAGCCGGATCATTGATTTCATTGCGGAGCATCATGGCACTTCAAACGCTCGCTATTTGTATAACCGAGCCCTATTGAGTGTTAATGGCGACCTAAGCAAGATCGATTCAAGCCGCTTCACCTATCCCGGCCCAGCGCCACGCTCCAAAGAAACCGCTTTGCTTATGCTGGCGGATAACGTTGAAGCAAGAACCCGCTCGGACAAGCCGAGCACAGAAGCCGAGATGACCAGTTTGGTAGAGCAGTCGATTGATTTTTGTCAGAAGGAGGGTCAGCTTGCCAATTCTCAATTCACACTACGAGACCTTACAACCATAACAAAAGCGTTTGTTACTACTCTAACGGGTTTGTATCACCCTCGCATACCCTACCCAACCACCGAACCCATCGCGAAAGTAGAATGACAGGTAACAATGATCAATGTAGATAAAAAAGAGAACCTAGAAACGACCGTGAAATTTGAAGTGATCGAAAAAACGGCACTAAAAGTTCTCGAGCATTTTCAGAAAAAAGAAGAGTTTGACCTGACGGTTTTCCTTACCGACAATGAGCAGATCAAAGGCTTAAACCTAACGTGGATGGGTCATGACGGTCCTACAGATGTTTTATCGTTCCCTTCTGACGAATTAGAAATTGATACCGGACATCCTTATCTTGGAGATATTATCATTTCGGTGGAAAAAGCTCAGGAACAAGCGGATATTGGTGGGCATAAACTTGAAGAAGAATGCCAGTTGTTGGTTGTTCATGGAGTATTGCATTTATTAGGTCTCGATCATGCCAATGATGAAGAAAAACGAGAAATGTGGGATCATCAAAAACAGATCCTTGAAAAATTAGGCCTTGGGTCGATTAGGTTAACAGAATAAGTATGGTGCGCGATTTTATTAGCTCCCGAATCAAATCAATTCAGTTTGCCATTGAAGGATGGCGGTACGTAATAACGCATGAAAAAAACGCTTGGGTCCATGCTGCCGCTACTGTATTGGTGATCATTTTTGGATTCTGGCTAAAAATCAGTTTGTACGATTGGGCGTTGATCCTCATTATGATAACCCTTGTGTGGATGGCTGAGTTCATCAACACTTCTATTGAAGCCGTCGTTGACCTAACAAGCCCATCGCATCATCCTTTGGCTAAAGTAGGGAAGGATGTTGGCGCGGCAGGTGTCTTGATCGCCGCTTGTTCATCCGTTTTGGTTGGCTTGCTGATCCTTGGTCCGCCATTGCTATTAAAGATCACTTCGTTGCTTCAACCCTAAGAGGTCGTATGTCATTATCATTTCGGTTCGGAACAGTTGGTTCGCCAATCGGTACACCCAAACCCGGTGGGTCTTCAAATGCCATTAAGTTCATCCACTCCATCGGATTAAATTGCATGGAACTTGGTTGGGTTCAATCCGTTAGGGTTTCAGAAGAGACCTGCGCTGTGATAAAAAGTGCTGGAATAGAAAATGATGTCGCTATCAGCGTTCACGCCCCTTACTTTATCAACCTAAACGCGGATGAGGTGGAGTGGCCAAAATCTCGCAAGCGGTTGATGGATGCGGCTTTTTACGGCAATTTGGCAGGCGCCACCGATATCATCTTCCACCCGGGCTCTTATTTTGGTGGTGTTCCCGCGGATGTATTGAAAGTAGCGATTCCACGCTTGGCAGGCTGTGCCAAGGAATTGCTTGATGCGGGTAACCCTGTGCGATTACGGCCAGAAACGATGGGGAAAAGCGCTATGTTAGGATCGCTTACCGATACGATCGAGATGGCAGTGCAGATCTCTGGGGTGTTGCCCTGCATCGATTTCGCTCACCTGCACGCCCGACCCGGCGATGGTTCTATGAATACCATTGAAGAGTGGACGAAAGAGCTCGAAATCATGAAGGGACGGTTAGGCGAAGAATCGTTGAAGAATGTGCACATTCATTTATCTGGGATCGAATATGGACCCAAAGGTGAAAAGAACCATTTACCAGTGGCTGAATCGGATCTAAATATGGGGGGTTTGTTTTCTGTGTTGCGAGATTTTAAGGCAGGCGGCCGCATATTATGCGAAAGCCCCATTATGGAAGAAGACGCTCTTAATATGAAAAAAACCTGGATGCAGGTTAGTGGGGAAGTAGATTGATCGTTTGAAACGCTGAAAATTAATTGTGAATATATTCTTTTAGGTTATGCTCAACGGCGTAAGCGGCAGCTTCCGCGCGATTGTTGACGCCTAATTTGGATAATATGCTGCTAACGTAATTGCGAACAGTGCCTTCACCAAGGTAAAGAGCACGGGCAATTTCGCGGTTGGTCTTCCCTTCGGATACCAGCAATAGCACATGCTTTTCCTGTTGGCTCAAATGAGCAAAGGCGGACGCCTCTTCTTCTTTTACCGCTTTGCGAACTTCTTGGAAGACGCGTTGAGTTACGGCCGGGTCTAACAATGCTTCACCACGTCCAACCGCTTCTAGAGCTCTCACTAAGTCTTCGCCGCCAATTTGTTTTAGGATGTATCCTGACGCGCCTGCTCTGATGGCCGAAAAGAGCATTTCATCTTCAGCGTAGGAGGTGAGCATGATCACTTTTTTTTCGGGGTGAAGTCGGATGATGTCTTCACAGGCTTCAATGCCTGATGTGCCGGGTAGACGAATATCCATTACTATCACATCTGGGTCCAGGTTTTCAACCTGCTCCATTGCTTCACGCGCAGAACTCGCTTCACCGATCACCTCAAAATGAGGGTGTCGTTCGAGAAGTGATTTTAGACCTAATCGGACTACTTCGTGGTCATCCACGAGTAGGATTCTTTGTTTAGTTGTCATACAAATGCCTCCATGCCTTTTGGAAGTATAGCCGACGGGATGGTAAATTTCAAGTTATTGCTTTTCTTGGCTCAGTTGCGTGAAATTTTACCGGCGAAAATCGAGGAATCTGTAGCCAACACCGCGTTCCGTTAGGATGTACTTAGGGTTAGCGGCGTCCTTTTCAAGTTTTTGACGTAAATAATTAATATATAAACGCACATAATGGGGTTCATCACGATATTCGTAGCCCCACACATTGGTGAGCAATTGGTCATGCGATAGAACCCAGCCAGCGTTTTGAACCAAGTGGAAAAGCAGCTTATATTCAGTTGGGCGTAGTTTAACGATCTTGCCTTCCAACCATACTTCTCGTTTGTCAAAATCGATCTTGAGCCGGTCATCGATCTCGATCAGGCCATGCATCGAACCCGTGGCGCCTTCAGTGCGGCGAAGCACAGCTTTTACTCGGCTAACCAATTCGCGCGGGCTAAAGGGCTTTGTCACATAGTCATCAGCGCCTTTTTCCAGCCCCTTAATTCGGTCATCTTCCTCACCTTTGGCGGTGAGCATAATGATCGGAACATTGCTGATCTCACGTACCATTTCCAGAACTTCAAACCCATCTAAGTCGGGCATCATTACATCCAATAGAATGAGGTCAGGAAGAGCTTCTCTTAATTTCTGTATCGCTTGTTTGCCATTGAAGGCTTCGCTGACTAAATACCCGTCATGCTCAAGGTTCAATCGAATAAACCGAACCATTCTTTCTTCATCGTCAACAACCAAAATTCTGCGTCTTTCGATCTCTTCGACCATTTAGTTACTCCCTTACAAAACCAAATATTTCATCTTCATCTTCGCTTGGCATCACTTCAATAAACGTAATTCTGGTGATCGGCCAAATTACTTCGGTTACATTTGCCTGAAGATAAGGCAGATCTTTTCCATCTTTTTTTCGGGGATGGGATACTTTGATCAATTGGTCGGTGAGACCGGGCAAAGATTCCACTTCCCCAAGTATTGGATCGTCGTTCATAACGTGAATCAAAATATTGATCATTTTTTCACCATCGAAGAATATTGATCTGAAATTCCAAGCTGCCTAAACGGATAATATCTCCGTCTTCGATCGAAACCAACTCATTTTGGTTAATTCTAACCATATTGAGCCAAGTACCATTGGTTGAGCCTAGATCTCTAATAAAAAATTTAGATTCTACCTTGCTGATCATCGCGTGATTTCGAGAAACACCAAGCTTGAGAGCATTCAGGTCTGCCAATGATATCCTTTTTTCATCCTCCCCGTTTAAAGGGTCACGCCCAAGACTGATCTCGGTGAGGTCATCCAAGGTTATTTGGCCATTGGAGTGTAAAAGGATAAGTGTGGCATTCGTAGTAACCACTTCTTTTTCCGCGGCTGATCTATTTGGTGAGTTAGGAACGTACCCCCCGCATTCATCACAAAGAATGGTTCCTACCAACAAGTCAGTTCCACACGATGGACATTTCATGGCTAACGCTCCAGATCTCGCCAATTGAGAGCACGGGTGCCGTATTTTATTTGCTTATCACCATCGCTTGAAAATTGACGAGTTTTTTGAATGGTCAAAATTTCAAAGTGGACAGTTTTCGCAAGTTCTACTTGCCCGTTTTTTTCCAGCATTGGGATAAGTTTTTTTAATTTTGAAATTGCCTGGTCTATATTTCCAATCGAAACATCAGCTCTAGCTTTTTCTTGTATCTTAGCCATTTGAAGAATTTCAAGTGCATGGATGATCTCGCTGGGGGGTTCACCATCGTTGGGTTCGGTGCTAACGGGCATGATCAAGTTGATGATGGATGCCTTATTTACCCTATGTTTGTACAAGCCAGTAGTTATAAACTTCAAGTCTACAATGGGCAATGGGTTTTCTAATTTGAAGTTAGGGCCAACTAATATTTCAAACAATAGTGAAATTGCGCCGGTACGTGGAAGCTGCCCAATATTTACCGAGGATAATGCTGGCAAGGCGACTGGGTTTGGGTTCAAGCGGTTGATGGACCGAATAGAACAATGCTCTAGACCGGATATTTGCAATTTAATGTTGGTGATCTTTGAGGATGAGATAATTTTGATATCCTCAAGGATATTTTCGTGGTATTCCGCCCCAAAGGGGACAAATTTACTATATCCGCCAGTGATGGTAGCAACATCATCTAAGAACTTGTCATTCCATTCCGGTCCTATTCCATAACAACTGATAAAAATATTTTGGGCTGCGGCAGATCTTGAGAGGTCCAAGCATTTGTTTTCATCGCCGTAGGTCCGCCCATCGGTAAGCAATATGATCTGGTTGTGCTTATCGGCGTGAAGGTATTTTTGAATTTCCTGATAACCAGCTTCGAGTCCCGAAAAAATTTCCGTTCCTCCGCCTGCCTGCATCAATTGAATTTTGTTTAAAATCACATCATCGTTGGGGCTCTGTGCCTTGATCACCACATCGGCAAAGTCGTTAAATGTGACAATCGATAAAGTATCTGTCTTGTTGAGGGTTTTGGATAATTTGAAACAAAGGTGTTTAATTTCTTCCAGTTTGTGCCCTTTCATGGAGGAAGAAACATCGATCACCAAGCAGAGGTTGAGGGAAGGTTCAAATAGATCGAGTTCTGAATAGGTTGTTGGGGTTAGATCAACCAAG
>CAIRYE010000477.1 GCA_903882765.1 uncultured Anaerolineae bacterium | reverse complement strand
TCTCGCTTGCTTTTGCTTTTTCGTTGCTATCCATCACAGCGATGGGGCCAGGAAGGCGGGCGGGCGAGAAATCTTTGCTGCCATCGAGTTTGAGTGAGGTAAAGCCATCTGAAAGGTCGCGCAGCCAGGTAGCAAAGGCAGTCGCTTTTTCGGAGCCTACAGAGAGCTGGTACTCGGTAGCGCCAACTTGAGATACAGTCACGTCTACATCACCGTTGGGGGTGCTGGCTTTTGATTTGAGCATAGAGCCAATTTTGATCTGGCTGATGTCATCATGGATGATGTAATCGAGGAATTGGCGGATGCGTTTTCCGGTGAGGTTGAATAAACCACTGCCGGAGTTGTCATCAATATAGAAAAAGTGGGGGTAACTATGTTTGGTGTAAGTGAAATCTGCGCCACTGCTTTCAACAAGAGCGCGCACTTTGTTCTTTACATCATTGAATACTTTGAAATCTACCTTGGCGCGGCGAGCTTTGCCTTTGTGCACCGTATCTACGCTATGGGGTGCGCAGGCTAACAGCAAGTCTGACATAAGATCGGCAAGTTGGGCGCTTTTGGCTTCATCAAAGCCGCGCTGGGTGATCCACGGGGTGCCTAAGCGAATACCGCTGGGATCCTGCGAGTTTTTATCACCTGGGATGGTGTTGCGATTGACGACAATACCGGCATTATCGAGGATGCGGGCAGCTTGGTCGCCGCTGAGGGAAGTGCCATCTTCACCCTTGATGCTGGTGCAATCGACATTGATAAGATGGGTGTTGGTGCCGCCAAAGGGAACACGCAAGCCTCGCTTGGTGAACTGATCGACCATTGCTTGGGCATTCTTGAGGGTTTGCGCTTGTAATTTGCGGAACTGTTCTGTTTTTGCAAGTTTGAAAGTGAGCGCTAAAGCCGCGAAGATATGGACGTGAGGGCCACCCTGCTCGCCAGGGAAGACAGCTTTGTCGATCTTCTTGGAGATGGCGGCATCGGTGGTCATAAGGATCGCACCGCGGGGGCCGTCGAGGCTTTTGTGGGTGGTCGACATCACCACATGGGCAAAGCCAATGGGGGAGGGAACCACTCCGCCTGCGACCAAACCACCGATGTGGCTGATATCCGCTAGCAAATAAGCGCCAACCGCGTCGGCAATTTCACGGAATTTCTTCCAATCGGGTACGAAGGAATAAGAAGAGAAGCCGGCAATGAGCAATTTTGGTTTGTGTTCCAGTGCCATAGCCATAATTTTGTCGTAATCGAGTTTTTCGGTTTCGTCGATGGCATAATGAACCGCCTTGAACCACTTACCGCTGCGATTTACCGAAGATCCATGGCTGAGGTGGCCGCCGTGCAGCAAGTTGAGACCCATAACGGTATCGCCAATATTGATCAGGGCTTGGTAAACCGCGTTGTTAGCCGGCGCGCCGCTTAGAGCTTGAACGTTGACGAAGATCTTATCCGCGCTTACACCGTTGGCTGCGAATACTTCCGCGCAGCGGCGAATTGCCAAGCTTTCAACCACATCAGCGTATTCCACGCCCTTGTAGTAGCGTGGGTCTGAGTAGCGGCGGTAATTGGAAAGTCTATTTGGATAATCGAGGATGTCTTTTTCAGCCATCGCCCGCATTTCATCATCGGGGTAGCCTTCGGAATAAATGTTCTGAAAAGCTGAACCCATGGCTTCCCGCACCGCGAGGGGTGCTTGACTTTCAGAAGCGATCAGGATGATCTTTCTGGCTTGTCTTTCTTCTTCAAGCTGGGTAAGTTCATAAACTTCAGGATCAAGGTCCTTTAACGTTCCGCGAAAAATATAATCGCCCATACTAGTCTCCTACTTTCTGGTTAGATCGAAATTGTCTGACAAATTGAATTGTAGGCAGTTAAGCCAACTTGGTCAAGTGATAATCTTCACTAACATTGGGTTAACATTCTGAATTGTGAGGAACGATCTTGACGATATCTTCCTTGTTTGGAATTAAGCAGAGAAACTCAAAATTCCCTTCACCGATGTTTGTGTACCAGTGGGGTACTTCGGCGGGAATGAAGACAACATCGCCTTCAGAAACTTGGAATGTTTTATCACCAATACCAATGCTGGCTTTGCCCTTCAGCACATACTGTTCATGCTCCACACTGTTGGTGTGTCTGGGCATGCCGCCACCGGCCGCCATGATGAATTTACGCATGGCAAAGTTTGGACCTTCAGTATCTGAAATGAGTACCTGGCGCGTGGTATCTTTCCCGCCTTTCACTTCGATGCTGTCGATGTCTTTTGAGTGGATTACTTTCATTGAGCTACCTCCATGTGGTTATCAATAGTTTGTTGGGTTATTTTTCGAGTTGCCCGCCATCAATCTTCCACACTGTGGAGTGGGAGATAAAATCGGGTGAGTAAAAATCAGCGTCGGTGGTGGTTAGGAGAGCCTGGTCGTAATCGCTGAGTGATCGCATCAGCGCGTTTCGCCGCGAGCTATCGATCTCCGACATCACTTCATCTAGCAAGATGATGGGGCTTTGGCCGGTAAGGTTTTTCATCCACTGAACCTCCGCTAATTTTAGCGAGAGTAAGGATGTCTTGACTTGCCCGCGTGAGCCAAAATCACCGATATCGATGTTATTAGCCGCCATACGAAGATCATCGCGATGAGGGCCAACCAGGGTGAGGCCGCGACGAATTTCATCAGCGCGAAATGTTGTGATAGCGGAGCGCAGGATGTCTTTGAATTCGGACAAAGTTTGAGGGATGCTGGCTGGAAGGGGAACGTCTTTGGGGTTTAATTTTGGACGATAGAGTAATTTTAGGGTCTCTTTTTGGTCGGATAGGGTGTAATGACTTTGTGTCGCGAAAACTTCGATAGCGTTGATGGCATTTGCTCGCCAGTGAAACAGCTGCGAGCCAAGCTCGAGAAATTGTTCGTTCCAAAAGTCGAGTTGGCTGCCCTCGCCACCTCGTTCGCTAAGTAGTTTTAGCAAGGCATTGCGCTGCGTGAGCACTTGATGATATTTGCTGAGGGTTTTTGCATAACCAGGCAGAACCTGTGCCAGCGTTAGGTTGAGGTATCGGCGGCGAACATCAGGGCCGGCCTCGAGGATGGAGAACATTTGGGGGATGAATAACACGGCGTTGAACAAGCCGATCGCCTCCGCTGGGCTCTTTTTTACCCCGTCCAGCAAGATCTCCTTGCGAGTGCGGCTAACACCCGTGATAGTGGTTTCAAGGATCACGCGGATTTCTAACTTGTGCTTCTTTTGCTCACGCTCAAACTCCGCCACAATGCGGGCTACCGCCGGCTCGTTGGCTTGCTCTTGAAAATTAACCAATTGCCGGTCGGTGCTGGTTTGGAAGGACGCGAAGGTGGCTACGTAATAAATGGCTTCCAAAAGGCTGGTCTTCCCCTGGGCATTGCTGCCAACAAACAGCACCGTTTTTTGTGGCAAGGGGGTATCCAGTTTTTTGAAATTGCGAAAATTTTGTAGTACTAATGAATTAAGCTTCATGAGTTAGGGTTGTTGAGATCATGGTGAGGGAAACCGCATTCAAAACGAGAAAGGCTAATTCCCCATCAGACGTTATCTTCGTATTCGCCTTCTGGCTTCCATATTTTCGTCGCGAGATCCGTGAAAAGGACTCCGTATAGGTGATCGATCTCGTGCTGAAAGATGCGAGCAGTCCATTCCTTGAGTTTGAGCGTGATGGGTTGACCGAAACGATTTTGCCCTTTTATAGTGATAGCGAGGTGCCTTTCAACATCTCCAAGAAAGCCGGGGATGGATAAGCACCCTTCAGTGCCAACTTCCACGTCCGCTGACTTGCGAGTGATCTCAGGGTTGACGATGGTATACAGTCTTTTTGTGAAATTTGCGTCATCATCTGAGGATTCCGCTGCTTCTTCGTCTTCGTAATACTCCACTACAATCACCCGCTCTGCCACGCCGATCTGTGGGGCGGCTAATCCAACACCGGGCGCGGCGCGCATGGTTTCCACCATATCATCGATCAGGGTCTGTAAATTTTCATCGAACTTGGTAACCGTTTTGCATTTCTTGCGTAGTACCGCATCGGGTACTACCACTATCTCTCTAATTGCCATCGAACGTATCCTTTAATAGATTATATAAAAACTACTCTTCTTCATCGATAGGGTTAGCGCTGTCATTGATTTGAGTATGGTAAATTTTTAGCCATTCCGAGATCTTTTCGCTTTCCGCCTCAGAGTTGCGATCACTCTTTCGTTTCTTGTTGCCTAATTGTCGTTGGATTATATCCTGTTGGACAGAGGGCGGGTCAGCTACATCTTCAAAATTAAATTCACTGTTGCCAACCTTGATGTAAACGGTGCCGAAGTTGAACAATAAACCAAAGATTCCGTTGCGCTTGTATTCGGTGCTTAGGATATTCTCAAGAGGCGCTGCTTTTCGATCTTCATCACCAAGTGGTTTTTTGTCAATATCTAAGATTTGGTCTTGTGTTATCTGATAAATATCGTTTTTCCAATCCCAATACTGGTAGATAATGATGAAGAACATCGAAATGGCGGAAAAAATTAAGAGAATATAAAACCAAATAGGAACTTCATACCCGATGATATTCCAAAAGAAAATGAAAAGAACAATAGCGAATAGTCCAAGAACGTAGGAGAAAGAATCTCGGAAAAACCCAAATATATGCTTATGGTAGGTGATGGTCGAGCCGTCATCGGTTCGCATTCGGAACAAATCATTCCACCATGATGATTCCTCTTCATTTTGATCGGGCTTTTGGGGAGTTCGTGGCGGCAAAGCAGGCGCTGTTTTGCCAAGCTTTTTTAGCAAGGTCGCCTTAATGCGTTCTTGGTCGATCTTACTAGCGCTTTCTTTCTTTCGCCGGATGAACTCCTCAACAATGGAAGCGAAGAAATTGGGGTTATTGACATACTTCAGTTTTATTTGGCCCGAGAAGGTCCTAACGATCACAGTGCCGTAATTAAACATTCTGCCAAAAAAAGACATTTCACTGCTTACGGTTAGGATGGTATCTAGATTCGCTTCTGAACGGCTATCGTACAAAATGATCACTTTTTCAAGCCAAATTACGCGTTGGTTGGTGATAATGTAGTAATCGTTTTGCCAATCCAAGTATTGCCAAAAACTCCAAGCGAGGTCAAGAATGAACAACCCCCCAAAAACATAAGGGAGGGCAGGTACTGCCATGAGGGTAGTGCTGATCGTACCGATGAATGCGACCAAAAAAAGGAAAAGTGGCCCCATTTGTTTGAGAAATAATTGGAAAAGGCTTTTTTGAGAAAAACAATAAACCTTTTCATTGGTATTCAACCAGCTAACCCGCATCTTTTTGTTGAGAGTGTAGCTACCACGCAAGAACACTAGATTATCTTTAAACCGGTTGCTTTCTTCAACGCGTTCCAGCATCGCTTTTCGGGGAAGGCGCAGCAAGGTGCAGTTCTCCTCGGCAATAGCGGTGTATACAAAGGTATCTTTAGGAAAGAGGGATTCTTCGCCAAATGTTTCGCCGGCGGCTAAGGAGAGAGTATCGCTAATACCCTCATCGTCCTGCATGATCAAGCGAATACTGCCCGATACGATCAGTTTAAGTGCGTCCGCGCGGTTGCCTTGGCGTTGGATCACTTCATCTTTATCAAATGCTTGCAATTTTAACGACCGATTGACATGGCGCAATTCCACCTCGGTTAACCCGTTGAAGAGATGGCTGTTTTTGATGAAGGTGTCGATCGAACTAGTTTTGTCCATTAGTACTTAGGGTTGCTTTCATTTAAAATGAGTTTTGTAATTATTGGTTTAATTGTACCCGTATCAGGGTGGAATGTGAAATCTGTCGCTCTGTTCAAAGAAATCAGAAGGTGTTTAGGGTTGGCGAAAAGCCTAACTATGGTTTTTTAGTTGGATTGTCATTCTTTCACTTCCCGCTTTAGCTTATGTTGGGCATGTAACTGAGATAACGGCAAAAATATTTTGTTGGATTAGCCAAAAAGAGATGGTGACCAAGAAGGACTTTAAATCCCAAAAAGCTACCTTGCATCTCCTGATTCTACGATCTCGATATCTAGGTTGTACAACAGGGAAAGCGCTTCGGGTAGGGAGAATCGGGTTTTGCGCAGGGTATTCATTTGCGGTTGGATGGAATAATTTATCGCGCCG